>CAWUNT010000317.1:0-3178 GCA_963923405.1 uncultured bacterium
CGGAGATGTGTATAAGAGACAGGGTCCTGACGATGGACACGTCGTCGAGCGCCGCAGGATTTTTTCGCGTCGCCTCGCGACTTTCGGTCCGTTGTTGCAGGAACTGGGCATGATCAAGGCGATTCCGTCGACGACCTTTTACTTGTGGGCGAAGATCCCCGCGAAGTTTGGCGACGATGACGTGAAGTTTGTGCTCGACCTCGCGCGTATTGGCGTGATCGCGTCGCCGTCGCAGTGGCTGAGCGAAGGCATCCGGGGCTACGTGCGGTTTGCCCTGGTTCCTGAGGACGCGCCCATGCAGCAAGCGATGAACCTCCTGCGGGAGTATTTGAAATGAGTTCAACCACGAACGCGATCCATGAGTTGCGCGCCGCGATCGAGGAGGGCGCCTCCAATCCGCCGCCGCCAGGAAGTGACGCGGAACTGCGCCTGCGTGCCAGTGTAGAAGCCGTCATCGGATTGCTGGATCGCGGGCAGATTCGTGTCGCGTCGCAAGACGCGCCTGACGGCCAGTGGACGACTCACGCGTGGATCAAGCGGGCCATCTTGCTGTACTTCAAGTACGAACCGATGGCGGTCATGGAAGTCGGGCCGTTTGTCTATCATGACAAGATTCCCCTGAAGACAAATTACAAAGACCTGAAGGTCCGGGTCGTGCCGCCGGCTGTGGCCCGATATGGTTCTTTCATGGAACCCGGGGTAATCCTGATGCCGTCGTATGTGAATATCGGCGCGTGGGTCGGATCCGGGACGATGGTGGATACGTGGGCTACAGTTGGCTCATGCGCGCAGATCGGCGCCAACGTCCATTTGTCCGGCGGTGTCGGCATCGGTGGAGTCCTTGAGCCGCCATCGGCCAATCCGGTCATTGTCGAGGACGGAGCCTTTTTGGGGTCGCGCTGTATTGTCGTTGAAGGTGTCCGGATCGGGCGCGAGGCTGTTCTGGCCGCGAACACCACGCTGACCGCCTCAACGCCAGTCATTGATACGCGAAAGCCAGGGATGCCCGAGATCAAGGGGTACGTTCCCCCGAGGTGCGTGGTCGTTCCGGGAACCAGGGAAAAAGAAATTCCTGGCGGCAAGATCTATACGTCGTGCGCCTACATCATTGGCGAACGCAAGCCGTCGACCGATCTGAAAACGTCGCTCAACGACACATTGCGTGAGTTTTCCCTGTCGGTATGACTGACGTCGCGAAAAAACCATCGGTTGTCTTCATGCCCGCGGGCAAGCGCGTCGAAGTCGACAGCGGGACCAAGATTCTCGTCGCCGCCCGGCAGGCAGGAGTACCGATCCGTTTCATGTGCGCGTCGCTCCGTTGCGGGACGTGTGGCGTCAAGGTTGACGTGTCGCGCGGTTCCCTGAGTCCCCAGGGTGAGGACGAGCTGGCGATGTTGCGCCGCCTCAAACTTTCTCTCGATGGCTCGATCCGGATGGCTTGCCGCACCCGCGTTGAAAGTGGTCAAATAGTGGTGGATCTTGATTTCCAGGATTCATACGACCCTGCTGACAACGCGGACTTCGAGGATGCCTGAGGAAATTTCCCGTTCCCCTGTCGAAAATGACTCCCCGGCTGATCCCTTGCGGTGGTTGACCGGGTCCGTCCTCGTCGTGTCCGTCGTCTCGATGGCAATCGCGATCTGGCGCGAATCCCAGGTTCCCTCTGCGCTGATGCTGGATGTGTTTGATTCGCAGTTCATCGACCAGGAGGTTCCGGCGGCGTTTCTTTCCGCGCTGGTCGCAATCGCGGCGTGGTTGATCAGCCTCCGGACGGGACTGGCGCGGCAGCAGGAAGATCTCGCCTCGAAATGGAAGCACAAGTGGGTTGTCGCCGCGGTTGTCATGATCGTCTGCGCGATCGGCAGCCTCAATGTCTATCGCATGGCCGCGATTTCGGGCGACGAGTACGCGAACATCACGCAGACAAAGATTTTTGCGCGCGGTTCCCTGACCGGGCAGTGGCCGCCCTGGATGACGTCGAGGATGGCACCGCCGGAACTCGCCAACAGGATTCTCGTCGCCGACGACGGCAGTGGGCGGGTCGTAACCAGTTACCAGCCGGTTTTCGCCCTTGTATCGGCTCCGTTTGAACGGGCCGGACTTCGTTTTCTCGTCAATCCATTGATCGCGGGAGCGATCATCGTCTTGACCGGCGCCTGCGCCTGGCAGCTGTTCGCCAGCGAGTGGCTGGCCGGTCTGGCGATGATGATGATGGCAGGCAGTATCTCGGTCGAGGGGTTTGGCATGGCTGGGTTCGCCACAAACTTCGTCCTGCTGATGCATCTCGCGTTTTCCTGGTTTTTCATTCGTAGTTTGCAACGCGAGAGTCGCGTCTCGATGTTGCTGGCAGGGGTGGCTGGCGCCATGGCAATGCATACGGCGAACCAGATGAGCCACTTGTTGCTGGCATTGCCCGCGTTCGCTGTTCTCATGGGTGCCCGAAGGTGGCGTGACGCTTTATGGCTGGTGGTTCCCTATGTGCCCTTCGTCGTGATCTTTTCATTCGGCTGGACGGCCTTCGTGCAGGGGGTGTCCCATTCCCACCGTCAGGAAGTCAGCCCCGGACTGGCGCCGTCCCTGACGGAACTTTCATGGTTGGCGCAGCATTTGCGGGTGCCGACGTTCAGGCAATTCTTGCAGGACGTCATGAGCGTCCTGCGGTTCTTGCAATGGTCCATGCCGGGCCTCGCCGGGTTGTTGATCCTGTGGATCAGAAACCGCGCAAAAACTGTCCCGGGCGATGACCCGCGGATTCGCGCAGCGAATGATTTGTTTCTCAAACTTTCCGTGTCAGCGCTCGCGTGCGCTACGGTCTTTTATTTTTTCTTCCCGCTGAACCAGGGGCATGGGTGGGGATACCGTTATTTGCAGCCGTTTCTGGGGTTCGCGATGTTGCCTGCCCTGGCATTCATCCGTTTCGCCGGATCCGGGTCGCGAGTCGTGACCTGGGTGGTGTTGTCATCCTTCATCGCGATCGCGACGCTGTTGCCTTTGCGGATCAGTCAGATTTCCGGGTTCGTGTCCGAACGCCTCGCCATGCTGCCTTGTTTGCCGGAAGATGTGCCGCAAGTTTGTTTCGTCGACACGACGCGCATCTATTGGGGCCCGGACTTGATCCAGAACGAGCCATTCCTCGGAGACGATTCAATCACGGCTTCCACGACGGATTCATTCCGGA
>CAWUNT010000318.1:0-3158 GCA_963923405.1 uncultured bacterium
GTAGCGTCTCGTGGGCTCGGAGATGTGTATAAGAGACAGATCTCGAGGTTGGCGACCAGCCAGTACTTCTGGACGGCGAACTTGCCTGTCACTGAAAGGTTGAAGTCATTGATCTCCTGTTCGCGCATCCCCGCGGCACGCATCGTCATCGACACGCTTCCTTGCAGGTCATCAACCCTCGTCGATTGATCGCCGGTCAGGGGATTGTCGAGTTTCAGGCTCAGGTTCATGGTCGCTTGCTGGCTCTTCAGGTCAAAATCATCATTCCCCCGTGGCATTTGCGGTGGGAAAATCTCTGTAAGTTGTGAGTAGTGAACGAGGCCATTTACGGAGCCGCCGATGGTGTGGGCCCCGGGGTCGTACCGGAACTTCATTCCGCGGCCTTGCATGCGGAAGGACACGACACTGTTTGCCTTGTTGCGCGGGACGCGGTTCGTGAGCAGGCGCTGGTTGACATCAAATGCCGCGAAGGTCAACTCCTCGACTTCGACGGTTCCTTGTTCAAGGCCGCGTTTGGTGCCGCGCAGGATCAATTGCAGTTGTCCCTTCAATTGTGCCTGGGATCTTCCGACGGCGAGTTTTGTGTCCACCGCCTGCGAACGCACAAGCCTGAACACCGGATCGGCGAAGGCCGTGTCAGATGACTCGGCAGCCGTGGCGGTCACAGGCAAGCAACAAAGAAAACCCGACAACAATCCCGATATCAGTTGGCTCTGTTTTATTCTGGTCATGATTTCTCCTCCCTTGTCGTGTGGGCGCTGCAAAGCGTGAACCCTTTCTGGCGATGGAGTGGTCACTGTCTCTGTCGTAGACACAGTGGAATCACAACAGCTGAACATTTCTTGTGTTTTCAGGGTTATGGCCCCCAGTCATTACTGGTACTTATGGGGTGGGCCCTGTCGGACTCCGCTGTGGCACGGGGGTTGCTCATACGCCGGCATCGAAACAAAGGAGTTCCCATGAAAAAGATCGCTCTCGTCGTATTCGCAGGCCTGGCCACCGCATGTGGCGTCAACACCAACACCAGCAATGTAAAGTCGACCGCCCAGTTCCCGGTTCACCGCAGCGTCGGTGGCCAGGACGCGAAAGCCCTGTTCGCCGCCCTTGAAAACGCTGGCGTGAAGGCAGATACGGTTGATGGCCGCGTGATCATCGGCGCTGTGACGTTGTCCGCATCAAACCTGCACTGCCGCGTCATCATGAACGCGACCCAGGACGCGTCATGCCGTGTCGAAAAAGACGGTGAGTACCTCGATGTTTCCAGCGCCCGCATCGCGAAGTCCGCTGCCGATGCCCTTGACGCCGCGAAAGCCATGACGCCGCACGTTCTTTACGGCGCGAATCTCTACAATGCCGCGGACATCAGCTGTACGCAGGGCGTCGGACCTTTCGCGCTGACCAAGTGTGACTTCAACGTCATCAAGCCCGGTGACGACGAGAACTCCTCCATTTCCAAGAAAATCTCTGGCGAGCAGGCTGAGATCCTGTACAAGTCGCTGGAATCTGCCAACGTCAGCCCTGAGACTGTCGATGGTCGCCCGGTTTACGGCGCGGTGACGCTGAAGGCCGACGAGTTGACCTGCAGCAAGTCGTTCGACGCGAATTTCACCAAGTCTTGCGAAGTGAGCAAGGGCGGTGAGCGCCTCGGTGAGATCGAGTCGAGCCTCCTCGAAGGACTTGTGTCCCTTCTCGAAGAGCACGGTGCCCAGGTTGGCCCGCGCTTGATCGGCGCCAACAAGTACGCGATCGGCGAGATCTCCTGCCAGATGACCGTACTGGCCCGCCCCGAGTACAACTGCTCTTTCGAACTGATGCGCTAATCGCCCGGTTTCGAAAATCGTTCCTTCGTTCCCCGGATCATGAGATCCGGGGAATTTTTTTGGTTTTTCAAGGTTTTTTGGTTTTGTTTTGGTCAAAATAATCAGTGATTTCGAGTTATTACGTTTGAGTCCGCTTTTTTTACCCCGGTCTACTCCAGTCTTCAGTCAAAACTCCGATCATGATTTCAGTGAAAGAAGAGGTAATTTCAGTGATTTGTCCTCGGACAATTTGGATCCGTTTCGCGGCCGTGGTCGTATTGCTAAGCTCGTCCATCGGTTGCAACAATTCTTCGTCGTCTGGTGACCGTGGTTCCAGCATTGAGATACCGAACGGAATGGAATTCACGGGAGTACGCCCGATCGCCGGAAGACCTGGCGACGAGTTGAATTTGAGCGGGAAAAATCTGAGCAATTCAGTCGCAGCGACCTTGGATTTTGGTTCCGTTTCGGCTCCGGTCACGGTCAGGTCCGACACCTCGGCGACATTTGTCGTTCCGGAAGGTCTTGGTCTCGGTTTGAAGCAGGCAACGGCTCGAGCGGGCGGGACTGAGGCGGGAAAACTCGCAATCGTCGCCACATCGGGCACGAATTCCTTGCCGATCCTCATCTCGGACCGATCCCAGGTGTGCAGTGATGTTGCTTACATCAATGCCGCTGGTGACCAGGACACCGGCACGCGCGACTGCACCGGCGGGGGAGGAGGCTCGACTCAGCCAACTCCGGACGCGTACAACATCCGCAAGGGCAAAACCATTTCTGGCGTCGCGGGTAAATTGATCCCATATTGCCAGAACCGCTCAAACCCGAACTTGTTTGACATGGCCGGCGGCAGCTCCTTCGCGTTCGCGCGGGTTGTGAATATAAGCGGTGACGGCCGGATATTCAAACTCGACGGCATCGTTGGCAATCGGGACCTCCTGATCCGGGACGGCGCGGCAATCAAGCCAGCCTCGACAACCCATCCGTTGCCTCTCAGCAGCGAGCCCTCCGTCGCCAACCTTTACGTCTCAAGCCTGACGGTAAAGGAGAACGACGCTGATTTCGCGGCAGGATACTCCCAGAACGGTTATATACCGGATAACGATGTCAATGAGATTGCGTTGCGGCAAATCACGTCACAATACACGCTCACAGCCGCTTCCGCCGACTGCGTCAACGGTGTCGGGGCGGATTGTTTCGATATCGTCACTTGGGACCTCGCACCAGGTCCATGGGACACCATCGACGATTTGAACGGTGGTGCTCAGAACGTTCCTGAAATACTTACCCTGCAAAGTGACGGAAGTTTTCATGCATCGTGGCCCCAACCTTTTCAGGACAACTTGTGCGGCTACATGG
>CAWUNT010000319.1:0-3143 GCA_963923405.1 uncultured bacterium
GCGCCATTTCCGCGGCACTTTCAGGTTGAACGCCGCCGGTGAATTGGACCCGGAGGTCTACGACCAGTTCCGCCAGTCGTTGTCCCGCATGACCATGAACCTTTATTTCAACGACTATTTATCGAAGCGGACGTTCTTCGGTCCGGTCAAAGCAAAACCGACGCCATCGCCCCCTTGAGAGCCGTCATGCGGTCCTCGAGGAAGGTGACGGGCAACTTTGACAGAAGTGGCCGGAAGCGGCCTTTCGCGCACATTCCCTCGCGGAACGCTTCAAGATAGCGCCCTTTCAAGACGTCTTTCATCCTTTGCGCGAGTCCTCCGGAGACAAACACGCCTCCAGTCGCGAGGATCGTCAACGCCAGGTTGCCCGTCTCCTGCCCCAGCAACTCAACAAACAACCCGAGAACTTTTCCTGCCACCGGGTCCCCGGCATCGGCAGCGGACATCAATGCCTGGACCGGATGATCGCCGCCAATCACGGCCTCCTCGAGGCCAGGCGTTGAGGACGTCATGCCAAGCTCGCGCGTGACAAACATGAAAAGATTCGGCAGTCCGAATTTGCCGGAAACAATACGCTCCCAGCTGACATGCTTGTGGCCTTGCGAGTGGCGCAGAAAACCAAGGAGTCGCATCTGCTCATCGTTGATCGGGGAGAAACTGGCGTGGCCTCCCTCCGATGGCACCGGGCGCCAAGAGGATCCCGTCCATACGATGAAGCCTTCTCCGAGGCCCGTTCCGGGAGCAATGACGCACGCGCTGCCACTGGCCTGGACGGGTCCGGAGAGAAGTTCCGAAGACTCGACCAGCAGTCCTGCCGGGATTGCCCTGCCGTGCCGGTGGGCCATCAAAGCGACCGCCGCGTAGCCGTGGGCTTCCATGTCATTCATCAACTGGACGCGCGCGCCCGGAAACAAGTGGCGCAAGAAAGATTCCTCAACGGCCCACGGCACATTGGTCAGACTGGCCTTGCCATCGACAACTGGACCAGCCACCGCGACCGCGACGCCCCGGATGTCCTCCGGTTTTTCGCTGGCGCTCAGATTCGTCATGATCGCCGCCATGACTGACGCGAAATCAGCGTGATCGCCCGTCGCTACCCGCGTTGTCTCAAATGACTCCAGCCGGCCGTCGGTGATCTGTCCAATCGCGGCCTCGACTTTGGTACCGCCGAGATCCAGCGCGATAAACTTTCCGTGGAGGGCTCCGGTCACTGGTTGCCGCCGCAGCATTTCTTGTACTTCTTCCCCGATCCGCAGGGGCACGGATCGTTGCGGCCGGTTTTGGGCGCGCTGCGTACGTATGGGTCGTGGCTGTGATGATGGTGGTGACCGTGGCGACAATGCGGGCCATGCACGTGTCCGCCTATTTGGGACCCGTCGTGAGCGGACTCGCCGGAGCTTTTCCCGGGATCGCTGGCGCCAAGGTCGCTGGCACTGGTTTTTTCATCTGGTCTGTTGTTTCCGGACATGAATACTCCGTAAATTCCCGGTAATGCTGGCGGGAAGGCCAATTTATAACGCGGTGGACGAGCTCCGGGCAACCCGTATATAAAAGGCTTATGACGCAAAAACCAAACGCGAATCACCAGTTGGGCGGCAACCTTGCCGAGGATGTCTTGCGGATGCAGGCAACGAGAGCTTTCGTTGTCGGTGACGTGATCCTCGACCAGTATATCTCGGGGAAAGTCACCCGGATTTCCCCGGAGGCTCCCGTTCCCGTCTTGCTTGAGTCATCCCAGAAATCAGTCCTCGGCGGCGCTGCCAACGTGGCCGCCAATATTGCCGCCTTCGGCGCGACCGCCGTGCTGGCCGGGCGCATTGGCGAGGATACGGACGGCGAGGTCCTGACACGCCTTTGCCGCGGCAAGGGTATCGATACGTCCGCGCTGGTCCACAACGCGCACTTGCCGACGACTCGCAAACTGAGGGTGCTGGCCGGATATCAGCAAATCGTGCGTATCGACGCGGAAAACGCCGAACGCCTCGATCCGGGCGCGGAGGAATCGATCCTCGCGTCTTTCGATAATTTCATCAAGCATGCCGGACATCACCGCGCCCTGGTGATCAGCGACTACGGCAAGGGCGTATGCACACCGCGCCTGACCGGAGCCCTGATCGCGCGCGCCCGCGCCGCAGGAATTCCAGTCGTTACCGACCCGAAATCCAGCGACCTGTCGCGATATCGCGGTACGACCTTCATCAAGCCGAATCTCGCGGAAGGACGTGAGATCCTGCGTCGAAAGGAACCCGCCGCCTGGCACGCGGACATCGAGGAAGAGATCGAGGCGATCGTGAAAGTTGTCGCGTCTGAATGCGACGCGCAACATGTCGTGCTCAGCCTTTCTGAACGCGGAGTTGTCGCGTCGACCGCTGGAACTTCCGATCTTGTTCGATACAAGAGCGAGGTCCTGCAGGTGGCCGATGTTTCCGGCGCCGGCGATACCATGATCGCGTTTATTGCCATGGCCGCCGCCAGCGGGCTCGCGCTCGGGCGTACCGTGCAACTCGCTAACATCGCTGCCGGCACCGTCTGTGGCAAACTCGGTACCGCGACGTTGAACAGCGCTGAATTCATGGACGCGTTCCAGGAGCGCGAGGGCGCGACCCGCCCTGAGAAAGTCATCACCCACGAAGAAGCTGCCCGGATTGCCGCGGAGTACCGCAGCGCTGGCCGCAAGGTGGTGTTCACCAATGGTTGTTTTGATTTGCTGCACGCCGGTCATGTGACTCTGCTGCAACATGCCCGGGACCACGGCGACATCCTGTTTCTTGGACTCAACGCCGATGCGTCGATCAAGCGCCTCAAGGGGCCCGATCGTCCTGTTCAGAACGAGCAAGACCGCGCCTCGATCATGTCCGGCCTTGGTTGCGTCAACTACATCGTCCTCTTCGAGGAAGACACACCGATCAAGCTCATCGAGTCCATCAAGCCCGACGTCATCGTCAAGGGCGGCGACTACCGTCCGGACCAGGTAGTTGGCGCGGATGTGGTAAACGCCCACGGCGGCAAGGTCGTGATCGTGCCACTTCTTGAGGGGCGCAGCACAACTCGCATCATCGAGAAATCCAGGATTTAAGAGAGGATCCTTCCCCTTCGCTGCGCTCAGGGGCAGGATGACGGGGTCACAGCGCTCAGGGTCAGCA
>CAWUNT010000320.1:0-3130 GCA_963923405.1 uncultured bacterium
TCCCGTGGCGGAAATTGCCGCGAACCCCGACGCATAGGTTCCCGCGACCGTCGCCGCGTCACTCACCCTGCCGGGCGCTTCAAACCCGCGTCCACCAGTACTGGTCCCGGCGAACAGCTCGCCCTTCGCCGTGACAACAACGCAACCGACCGTGTCGAAATCGTGCGGACGATTTTCTTTTTTTGCCTGCTCCCATCGCGCGAGGCGTTCGGGTGTCACGGGGGATTCGGTCTTCAACCCGGCCTTGCGCGCGAGTTCGGCGGTTCCTGGCGGGCAAACGACACGGGTGGACTTACCCTGCAGCATCAGCGCGAGCGTGCTCGGATGAATGGCCCCCTCAAGGCCCATGACACCCGAAAAAACCTGCCCGGGTCCACTCATGACGGCGGCCGTCAAACGAGCCTTGCCGTCTGCCTGGAGCGCCGACCCCAGGCCCGCGTTGAAGCAAGGCTCGGATTCGAGTTCGAACAAACACTGTTTCACGACATCGAGTCCAGAAAGTCCGCCTGACAAGGCCTTGGCGCCACGAAGGGCGATACCTTCGATCACTTTGGAGGCCGCGACATGGGCCGGACCCCGGGGATCCTGCACCCCCGCGCCACCGTGGAGGAGAACGAAACCCCCACAGGCCGATGGGTCAAACAGACCGTTGCATTGGGCGACTTTATCGAGCATGATAGCGAAATCCTTAAACAAAAACGCTTAGGGGAACAAAGGATGAAACTCTCAAAACGCATGAGCGTCTTGGCATTGGCGGCTTCTGGCGCCCTCGCGCTGTCGGTCGTAAGTGGCTGCACCAAATGCTCAAAAGGATCGGACACCGCCGCCACTCAATCCGGTCAAACTCCGGCCGATGCTGTCACCGGGGGACAGGCTACTGCCGGCGCGCCCGCAGGTCAAGCGGCTGGACAGTTGGAAATCGTTGAAATCACAGCTGGAAACGGTACGGAAGCGACGGACGGCAAGCGCGTTACGGTGCACTACACCGGCACGCTTGAGAACGGCACGAAGTTCGACAGCTCGCTGGACCGCAACGTGCCATTTGCCTTCACCCTGGGACAAGGGCAGGTGATTTCAGGCTGGGATCAGGGCGTCAAGGGCATGAAGGTCGGTGGTAAGCGCAAGCTGGTTATCCCGCCGAATCTGGGCTACGGCGAAAAAGGCGTGGGTGGCGTCATTCCGCCGAACGCCAAGTTGCTGTTTGAAGTTGAGTTGTTGAAAGTCGAGTAAAGCCACTTCGCCTGGCAACGGGCTGGACGTTTTACTTGCGCAAGGCCACCCCCGGAGGTTATCCGTTGGGTGGCTTTTTTTATCGGTAAATTAGCGTTTTTGCGTCGTTTTGAAGAACGGGGTCACACGTCATGACAAAGCAAGTTTCAGCAGCATCGATCCGCCAGAAATATCTGGAGTTTTACAAGGCGCGGCAGCACGCGCCGATCCCGTCGGCTTCGCTGCAACCTGAAAACGATCCGACCGTCCTGTTCACGACCGCTGGGATGCATCCACTGGTTCCCTATCTGATGGGATCACCGCACCCGCTGGGCAAGCGCCTCGTCAACAGCCAGAAGTGCATCCGCACGCAGGACATCGATGAGGTTGGTGACGACTGGCACTGCACGTTCTTCGAGATGCTCGGCAACTGGAGCCTTGGTGACTACTTCAAGAAGGAAGCCATCACCTGGACGCACGAGTTCATCACGAAGGAACTTGGTTTCGACCCGAAGCGCCTTGCCGTGACGGTTTTTGGTGGCGACGCGCAAACCCCCGCCGATGAGACCAGTTACGAGGTATGGCGCGGGATCGGTTATCCTCCGGAGAGGATTTTCCGCCTCGGCCGCAAAGACAACTTCTGGGGCCCCGTGGGCAACTCGGGCCCTTGCGGCCCGGACTCCGAGACATTCTTCATCACCCGTGATTATTGCACGAAGAACGATCCCGCATGCTCGCCGGCTTGTAATTGTGGCCGCTACGTCGAGATCTGCAATAACGTATTCATGGAATACAACAAGCAGGCTGACGGGACGTTCACGAAGTTGCCGCAGCCGAACGTCGATTTCGGCATGGGACTTCTCCGCGTTGCCTCCATCATGAGTGGATCGTCCAGCGTCTATGAGTCCGACATCTATTCCAAGGCGATGACGTACTTGCACCAGACGGCGCCCGGGCTGTCCATGAAATCCCAGCGCATCATCGCGGACCACTTGCAGGCGGCAATGTTCGCCATCTCTGACGGCGTGACACCATCAAATGTCGGGGCTGGTTACATTGTGCGCCGGGTGCTGCGTCGCGCGTTCCGTCTAGCAAACCAGGCGAACCTGGAGCCGCACTATATTGACGCGATCGTCGACGGGTTCGTCGCTGTTTATTCGTCGCATTATCCTGAACTGGACAAGAAGCGAAATGCCATCATCCACGAAATGCGCGACGAGGAACAGAAGTTCGCGAAGGCCCTGGGCCAGGGCCTCAAGCATCTTGAGAAGGAACTCACGCGCATGGCGGCAGGCGAGACGGTAATCCCTGGGCAACTCGCGTTCTTCATGTTCGAGACCTACGGGTTTCCGCTGGAAGTCACGCAGGAGATCGCCGCTGAACGTGGCATGACGGTCGATACGGAAGGTTATGAAAAGGCATACGCCGAGCATCAGGCCAAATCGCGCGCCGCCGGTGAGAAGCTTTTCAAGGGCGGACTCAGCGATACATCGATGGAAAGCACGCGCCTGCACACGGCGACGCACCTCCTGCACGAAGCCCTGCGCCGGGTTCTCGGAACCCATGTTGAGCAGAAAGGCAGCAACATCACGCCGGAGCGTTTGCGCTTTGACTTCTCGCATCCGGACAAGATGACCAAGGAACAAATCGAGGCCGTGGAGAAACTCGTCAACGACGCGATCGAGCGTTCTCTCGAGGTACACCTTGAGAACATGACCGTAGACGACGCGAAGTCGCGCGGCGCGATCGGCCTCTTTGAGGACCGTTACGCGGACCGTATCAATGTCTATTTCATCGGCGACTTCTCGACAGAAATCTGCGGCGGCCCTCACGTCCGCAACACACGGGAACTCGGCAAGTTCAAAATCCAGAAAGAAGAGGCTTCCTCACGGGGCGTCAGGCGCATCAAGGCGGTCCTCGT
>CAWUNT010000321.1:0-3126 GCA_963923405.1 uncultured bacterium
GGTGAGTTCGTCTTGATCGCGACGGGAAGTTACCCGTTTCATCCGGCAAACATCCCCTTTGACGCTGATTCGATTCACGACTCGGATTCAATCTTGAAGCTCAACCGGATTCCATCAAGCCTGGTGGTCGTTGGCGCTGGTGTGATCGGATGTGAATACGCGACAATATTCGCGACGATGGGCACCAAGGTTCATCTCGTGAACGACCGTGACAAGATCATGCCGTTCCTCGATGGTGAGATTTCGGCGTCATTGGTCGAGCAGATGCGATCAAGTGGGATCGAGATTCTTTTCAACGTCGGCGTGAAATCCGTCTCCAGGGAAAAAAGCGGGATTCGGACCGTTCTTGATAACGGCAAGGAGATCGCGACGGACATGTTTCTTTTTGCCGCCGGTCGCAGCGGTAACACCGCAAAATTGAATTGCGCCGCTGCGGGTGTGACAGTCGGCAAGCGTGAGATTGTGGAAGTCGACGCCAAGTTTCGGACGTCAGCGCCGAACATATTTGCTGCTGGTGATGTTGTCGGATTTCCGGCCCTGGCAGCAACGAGCATGGATCAGGGGCGAGTCGCGGTATCCCACATGTTTGGTTTGACGGATCTCGACAATGTTACGCGAATGTTCCCTTATGGGATTTACACCGTTCCGGAAGTTTCAATGGTCGGCATGACCGAGAGTGAAGCCAGGGAGAAAGGTGTGGACGTCTGCTGCGGCGTTTCACGATACGCGGACATGCATCGTGGACGGATCATGGGCGTACAGGATGGATTCTTGAAGCTTGTGTTTGAACGCCAGACTTTGCAGGTCCTGGGCGTGCATATCATCGGTCCATTGGCTACGGAATTGGTTCATTACGGGTTGTTGTTGGTGCAGGACAAGAGGAACCTGAACGACCTGCTTGCGACTGTTTTCAACTACCCAACTTTGCATGATCTATACAAATACGCGGCCTATGACGGTCTCGGTAACAGGGCGGGTCATAAAATCAAGAAGTGAAGAGATGATTCTTCGCTGCGCTCAGAATGACGGGGTGCCGCAAGGCACCCCGTGATGTTTTCAGTTGCAGGTGGTCTGGAGGGCTTTGTTGACGGCACGCTCGACCTGGGCCTTCTCGGCAGATTCCCAGTATCCGACGACAACATCCTCAAGCTCACCGCGACAGTTCACGATGAACACCTGCGGAATGCCGTTCTCTACCTGGAGGGCATTGTAAACCTTGCGACCAACATCCTTTACGACGGGATGGTTCGGCTTGTGGGTCTGGATCCAGCGCGTATAGGAGCTGTCAGAACTGTCAAGACCGAGGTCGATCACGTTGACACGGGAATTGTCCTTGAATTTCGTCGCGAGCGCGTCCACGTTGGCAGCGTTCTTGTTACACCAGCTGCAGTTAAGGCTGAAGGCTTCGAAGACAAAAACGCCGTTGGAGTGATCCGCCATGTTCCAGGTGGTGCCGGCCTGTGGGCCATTCATCCACGGAAACGACATGGGCGCGATCTTGGAGGCGAATGCGTTGGACGCGAAGAGACTCAGGCCCGCGAAAAACGATAAAACAAGCTTATGGGTTTTCATTGTGGACTCCTTGTCCTGTAAGGGCTGCGCGTATTCTTTGACACCTCGATTATCTCATATTTTGCCCGAAAGCAGGTAGGCCGGTGATCTCGTTGCCAACAATCAGCAAGTGGATGTCGTTCGTGCCCTCATACGTATACACGGTCTCCAGATTGCACATGTGACGCATGGTCCTGTATTCAATCATGATTCCGTTTCCACCAAGAAGGTCACGGCACATTCTGGCGACTTCGAGTGCCAATTCGCAGTTGTTCTGTTTCGCCATCGACACCTGGGCAAAGTGCAACTTGTCGATGTCCTTTAATTGCCCGAGTCGATGCACGAGAAGTTGTCCGGTTGTGATCCGCGTGAGGCATATCGAGAGCTTGCGCTGGACCAGCTGGTAAGCCGTCAGTGGGCGCCCGAAAACAGGGCGACTTTTCAGGTAATCATACGCCTCGTCAAAGCACGCTTCGGCTGCTCCGAGGACGCCCCATGCGATGCCATAGCGTGCGGTCGTGAGGCACGACAACGCTGACTTCAGTCCCTCTGACTTTGGCAAGATGGCTGTCTTCGGGAGCTTTACGTTGTCAAAGTATAGCTCTGATGTGACTGACGCGCGCAGGGAGAGTTTGTTTTTCATCTGACGGACAGTAAATCCTGGAAGATCTGTCGGTACAATGAAGCCACGGATTCCTTGAGAGGTTTGGGCCCAAACAATCGCGATTTTCGCGAGATTTCCGTTGGTAATCCACATTTTGGAACCATTGAGGACCCAGTGGTCTCCTTTATCCTCGGCTCTTGTCTTCATTGATCCTGGATCAGAGCCTCCATCAGATTCCGTAAGTCCGAAACAACCGATGGCCTCGGCACGGTGGAGCTTCGGAAGCCACTCCTTTTTTTGCTCCTCACTTCCGAAGGCGTGGATCGGATACATGACGAGAGAGCCCTGGACAGAGACGAAGCTGCGAAGCCCCGAGTCGCAGCGCTCGAATTCGCGCATCGCGAGTCCGTATGAGATCTGGTCGACTCCGGGGAGTCCATAACCGTCAAGGTTGGCACCCAGGATGCCAAGGGCGCCTATTTTCGGGATCAGGGAGCGCGGAAAATCCTCTGCCATGTATGCGTTGGCGATAACTGGTTCGCATTCTTTTTGGACAAAAGTCCGTACAGATTGCATGAGCATTTTTTGCTCTTCCGTGAGCAGATCCTCCATTCCGGCGAAATCCGGAAAAGGTGACGTGCGCGGCTTGTGACGAAATTTTTGTGTGCTCATGAGGAAACTCCTTTTCTCGCGATCAGCATGACGATCAGGATTGAGGGCAGCAACCAGCGCATCAAGCCTGATCCGGTGACAGGGAGCGTGATTTTGCGATGTCCGCGTAACGCGTCGCGGACCTCTTGGCTGATTTCCAGGGCGATGTCACGGAAAGAGCCCGGATCAGGCAAAAAGACAGGTTGGTCCTGGATGGAAGCGTCCGACGATGTTTCGTTCAGAATCCGCCAGACCTGGAAGTAGAAAAGCATGACCACAAACGCCAACATCGGAAGTCGCGTGGATCCACTGGCGATGAA
>CAWUNT010000322.1:0-3109 GCA_963923405.1 uncultured bacterium
CGGGGGGTTACAACTGCCACTTCCTGCGGGATTAGGGGCGGTTGTGATATCATTTTGAGGTCATAGCCCCAGTTTAAAGCCGGGACCAGGGAGGTCTTGCATCCATGTCGGACAACGCGAATCAAAGCCAGGACATGATCATCACGCCGTCGGAAGGCATCAACCGGCGCAGCATTCGCAATTTCCTGCTGCAGCCTTTCTTGCAGATCCAGCTGGGTCTCGTGAGTGTCATCCTGTCATTTGCTTTCGCGGGCGTGACCGGTTGGATTTTCTACGTTTACCTGAACCGGTTCGCCGCGGTCGTGATCCAGCTGACGGATGCCGAGGAAGAAATCCTGAAACTTTTGTTCGCGAGCCTCGCGGAGATGCGCTTTGCGTTGCTCGCCGCGATTTTCGCGTTTTTGATTTTCAACATCACGGCCTCCATCATTTTCACGCACAAGATGGTCGGACCGACGGTGGCTTTCCGCCGGTTGATCCGCGGCCTGATCGACGGAAAGTACGGCATGCAGATCAAGTTGCGTTCCGGCGACGCTTTCATCGAGGTCGCGGACGAATTGAACGAGCTTTCTCGCACGCTCGCGGAGAAACATGCAGCCGACCGCAAATGACTGGTTCCTGCCCGCGATTTTCACGGACGGCTCCGTTGGTGATTGCCTGACGGCCGTCGTGTCGGAGTTGGAGAGGCGTCGCGATTTCGTTGTCGCCGTGAAATCACGCCTCGAACCAGGCGGCGTGCCAGGTCAGGCGACCTCTGGAAATCAATCAAAGATCGACGCGGTCACCGACCTGAGCAGCCGCATCAAACCTCTTGAAAACACACTGCGGACGCGCTTGCCAATGTTATTACCCGACCGGCCCGCGGCCTGGTTCCGGGTGCCGGCAGCGAGGACGTCTGGCCCGTTCGCGACATCTGTCCTGCATGAACCTGTGTTCGCGCCCTACGGCTCGGCCCCCTCGGATCTTGTCCGTGAGGGACTCGTCAACGCGTGGAAAAGCGGCGCGGTGTCCGTCGGGGTTTTCAGGGTCGGAATACGGTGCTTGTGGCTCACTTTGCTGGAATTGAACGGCCGTTATCGCGCGATCAACGAGCTTGATGGGGAATTCTCCGGTCTTGCGCTCGACTGTTTGCCGGATGGCCTGCCCGGGTACCTTGATTGCAAGTCGTTGAGGGCATTCCTCTCCAACGTGAGGAATGAGTTGCAGGGGTGTCGCCAGAGGCTCGACGCGTGTTACCGCGATTTGCTCGCGGCGTCCGACAACTATTTCGCGTATCAGGCAAGCGCCGCCAGTCAGGGGGCGGGCGCGCAGTCGCGTACCGGCGCCTGGCGTGACCGCGCCGAGGATTTCCGGGACGAACAGAGCCGGCGCCGGCAGGCGTTTTCGTCGGGGTCCGGGCGCGCGGGCGCCACGGTCAAGACGGCGAAGGATATCGAGGCGTTGCGTTACTTCGGGTTCAGCGACTTCCCGGCCCAGGACGAGTTGCGCAAAAAATACCTGGAACTGGCGAAAAAATATCATCCCGACTCCGGGACGGGACATGAGGAAAAATTCAAGACTCTGAGCCGGGTGTATGAACACCTGTTGCAGAGATGCAGTGCTTGATGTCATAAAATCCGCGATGGCTACTCCCCAGGGAAAAATCAGGCTCCTCCCCCTTTTGCGACTTCGTTGCCCTTATTGTGGTTCGACTCCTTTGCAGGCGGACGGATCCTGGTTCTATTTCGGTCAGGGATGTCGTGTATGCGACTACGTCTATGAGCGTGAGCCGGGTTACTTCACGGGCGCGTCATGGATGGTCAATTACGCGGTGTCGGCAGTTTTCGGGTGTTCGATGGGCGCGTTGCTCCTGTTCAAGCTGCCCGACCTTGACGCGCTGTGGGTGGCTTCCATTGTCTCGGTGTTCCTGATTGTGTTTGGCATGTGGTTTGTTCCATACAGCATGGCCATATGGCTGGGATTTGACCACTTGATCCACCCGCTGACTCCGGCCGACCGCTACCGCGAACGCGCGCCTGGACAGGGGCCGCGATAACGATGTCGATTTTCGCGACAGGCAAGACGCACAACATCGTCGCTTACGCGTTTGCCGAGAATTTCCGCATGTCCAGGATCCACGATGAACTTGGCGCGACCGAGGGGCTTATGGACCCGAAGGACAGCGCGAGCCGTGAGGTTCCGGGTGGTGGCCGGCTGTACGCGTTCAATTTCGGCGTGCTGGTTTTCTGGAACGTCCCGGTCGAGACGCGTACGAGGGAAATCGAGCAATTCCGCGCCCGGCGCGAGGGCGGACTTTCTGAACCCGCGGTGGTCGAGGACTTCGTCGTCGAGGAAGACACCGGTGAGCGCCCCAGGGCCGAATTCAGCCGTTTGATCCTGGACAAGTTGACGCCCCAGCGGGCGGAAGTCGTGGCTCTCACGGTGGCGCAGAGCGCCGCCATGTCCTATTACGAGAACGTCGTGGAGAAGTCTCTCTCGAAACTTTCCTCGATGCTGGGCCAGTTGGAGCAGCGTGGGCACATCGGGCGGTCACCCGCGCGTTTGCACAAATTCATCGCCGAAGCCGTGATCATGCGCAGCGAAGTGGTCGGCGTCCTTCACTTGCTGGATCGTCCGGACTTGATCTGGGAAGACAAGACGATGGATGCCCTTTACGACGACCTTCGTGCGGTATTTGATTTGAAAGAGCGGTTTCAGGCGCTGACAGACAAGATTGGTTACGTGCAAGACACGGGCGAAATCCTGCTGGACATCGCCCGTGACAGCCGCCTGTTCCTGGTCGAAATGGCGATCGTCTTCCTGATCACCCTCGAAATCATGATGTCAATCTTCCGCTGATCCGCCTGCTGATCCATTAGCACGCAAATGCCTCGCGCGGATGTACTCGCCCTCGCGGATCTTCGCCCATCCGATGGACTCGTCAATGTCCACCATCAACACGTCGCCCTTGCGAAGTTCGCCGACAATCCGTGAGTGGCGATTTGGGGCGCTGCGGATGTTGATGCGAGACACTCCGATGATGACTCGCGTCGAGCCGGTGCCACGGGCCTTCGTGGCCGCGGGCTTGTAATCCGGGTTGTCGTCGAAAGCCTGGCTGTAGTCCCTTGTT
>CAWUNT010000323.1:0-3099 GCA_963923405.1 uncultured bacterium
TCGGCAGCGTCAGATGTGTATAAGAGACAGGTCGTACAAAGAAGGCACGGTGTAGCCGGCATAAACCATGCTGTCCACGCGGATTCCGGGTCCACCTGGCTCGTGATACGCGGTGACTTTGCCAGGCCATGGAGCAAACGTCGACGGATCCTCCGCGTTGATACGGCATTCGATGGCATGTCCTGAGATCTTCGCTTCGCGAACGGCTTGCGACAATTCATGCCCCATCGCGATACGAATCTGTTCCTTCACAAGATCCACGCCTGTCACGAGTTCCGTGACCGGATGCTCGACCTGAACCCGCGTGTTCACTTCCATGAAGTAGAACCGGCCGTCTTCATCGAGCAAAAACTCCGCCGTGCCGAGGGACTCGTAACCGACGGCTTTGGCCAGGTTCACGGCGGTCTGGCCAATGGAATCCCGCTGGGACTGGGTCAACACCGGGCATGGGGCTTCTTCGATCAACTTCTGGTGCCGGCGCTGGATCGAGCAATCTCGCTCCCCGAGGTGACGGACATTTCCGTGCTCATCGGCGACCAGTTGGATCTCGACGTGACGCGGTCGCGCGCAATAGCGCTCGATGAAGCAGTCAGGATTGCCAAAACCGTTCAGGGCCTCGACTTGCGCCAACTGGAACAATCTCAACAATTCGCCCTCTTCGCGGACGATCTTCATGCCACGCCCACCGCCACCGGCGGCAGCCTTGATGATCAGCGGGTAGCCAATCTCGCGCGCGATCTCGATCGCCTCTTCCTC
Organism: uncultured bacterium; assembly: GCA_963923405.1. GTDB lineage: Bacteria > Bdellovibrionota_B > Oligoflexia > Oligoflexales > RGVZ01 > RGVZ01. The sequence continues at coordinate 757 of CAWUNT010000323.1, forward strand.
AGTACGGACAACTCCCTTGCTGCCGGGCAACATGGGCACGTCGGCCTTCTCGGCAATCGCACGAGCCGAGACTTTGTTGCCAAGGGCATGGATGTGTTCAGGCTTCGGTCCGATGAACTTGATGCCATAAGCGCGGCAGACGTTCGCGAACTCGAAGTTTTCCGACAGGAATCCGTATCCAGGGTGGATCGCGTCCACTCCGGCCAGTTCCGCCGCGCTCATGAGGCTGGGAATGGACAAATAGGATTTCGGACTAGGTCCCGGACCGATGCAAATGCTCTCGTCAGCCAGCTTCGCGTGAAGGCTGTCCCGGTCGGCCGTCGAATGGACCGCGACCGTATGGAGTCCGAGTTCCTGGCAAGCCCGGATGACCCGGACAGCGATTTCACCGCGGTTGGCAATCAGGACTTTTTTCATGACGCGACCTACTCAATGATGAACAGGGGCTGGTCGAACTCCACCGGATGCTCATTATCCACGAGGACTTCGCGGATAACGCCGTCCATCTCGGACTCGATCTCGTTCATCAACTTCATGGCCTCGACGATGCAGAGCACGTCACCCTTCTTGACCCTCTGGCCGACGCTGGCGAACGGCTGGGCGCCGGGCTGGGACGAACGATAGAAAGTCCCGACAAACGGGGACTTGATCATCTTTCCTGACGCTGTCGCCGGACGGGTTGACTCAGGCGCGGCGTGTGCCGCTCCTGAATGCGTTTGCACTCCGGCAGAACCCTGGACGGGCGCTGTCGCCGGCATGGCAACGGTACCCATGGCGGGCATGTTCATCATCGGCATCGGGAATCCGGCCGGGGCCGGAGCCTTGATGCTGATCTCGTGGTGCTCGTCAGCGACACTGATTTCCTGCATCCCATGCTTGCGCATGAGTTCCATCAACTTCTCGATCTTGGCAAAATCCATTTCAGCCGTGTCCTTTGCAGGTTACTTCACTTTTTCGATGTAAGCGTTGGTGCGCGTGTCAATTTTCAGCAGGTCGCCCTCGCTGATGTGGAACGGCACCGATACGACCAGCCCGGTTTCCATCGTGGCCGGCTTGCCGCCGCCGCCCGAGGTATCGCCCTTGATGTTGGGCTGGGTCTGGGCAACCTTGAGATTTACGAAGTTTTCCACTTCAACCGACACAGGCCGGCCGCGGTAGAAGGTCACCATCACGTTGCTGTTCTCGATGATGTAAAACTTGTTGTCGCCAAGTTCCTCTGAGGAAAGCGTGTACTGGTCGTAGGTGCCGCTGTCCATGAACGTGTAAGTGCTGCCGTCGTTATAGAGGTACTGCATGGTCCGCGTCTCGACGTCCGGAATCGCGACCTTCTCGCCCGACTTGAAAGTCACTTCGAGGACCTGGGCGGTCTCAAGGTTCCTGAGTTTGGTGCGAACGAAGGCAGAGCCCTTGCCGGGACTCACATGCTGGAAGTCAACAATGACCCAGGCCTTGGAGTTGTATTCAATCTTCAAACCTTTGCGGAAGTCGGTCGTCGAGTACATCTGGTCCCCTGAAATCTGATGCCAACTGATTCGTTTATCTTCTGATTCGAGCGACCGACTTTAACCTCGAAAATTCAGAAGTTCAACGGTCTTGCGTCAGAGTCCGGTGGCGCAGGATTCTCAGCAAAGGCCCCCTCAAGTTCCCCAGTTCTGCCCATCTTTCGCGCTGGATGCCCTGCCCTGGCTCCTTGATGTCACGTCCCCCGGTGGCGTGGATGATGTCGCCCTTGCCACCCGCGTGGCTCCGCTCGAGGAGGACCACGTGCCCCTTGTAGACCAGGAGATCTCCGGGGGCCGCGCTCGCCGGGTCCGGGGGAAGGGATAAAAACCCGAAATCCCGGTCCAAACGGGTCGCGGACAAGGAAACCATGTCTTTTGACGTCAGGTAAGGATGCGAAATCCCTGCCCGCTCGAAAACCAGCTGCGTAAAATGGCTGCAGTCCAGGCTGCACCGCGCACATTCGGCACAAACGCGTAAACGCCGGTCAGACGACGGCCGCCGCGCCTCAAGGCACTGGTTGCAGGCCTCGCAATCGGCGGCTGTCCCGAGACGCTTGCCTCCGTAAACGTACGAAACGGAAGCCTCCTCCAACAGGCCGCGGGCCGATTGAACCAGGTCTTTTTGTTTCCCGGACAAACGCTGCCCCACCCTGATGCGGATCTTGTTTTCCGGACCCGCCCCAGACGGCGCTGGCGCCGCGGTCGCGGCCAAAAGCCCTGCGGAAGACAAAGCTAACACACCGGAAACTATGAACTTTTTTAGCATGGGATAAATTCCGGCTACAGTTGCAGAATTACCTTCGCTTTCCCGCCAATTCATGCCGATATTACTACCTGTCTC
>CAWUNT010000324.1:0-3078 GCA_963923405.1 uncultured bacterium
GTCATGAAGCAGGTGCTTGCCCATCTCGGTGGTGGCGCTGACGGTAAGCTCGTGAGTGAATTGCTGAAAAAGCGACTTGATTCGAAATAACCAAATTCCGGTCTTCCTGCGCGCGATGAGAACCCTTGCATTCGTGAAGCCCGCGGCCAAACAGAACCTTTGGCTGGCGGGCTTTTCAGCACTCATTCGGCTATAATCAAAGTACGCGATTATTTGTAAAGAAGTGCGTTCCCGCACCGAAAAACCGGATGATGATGAAACCCTTCATTCGAAAAACGGTCATGCGCGATTCGTCTCCATTGAGGTGGACGACAGGCATTCTTTTTATCGCGATCAGTTGCGCGAGTGGTTTCGCTGAAGCAATGGCTTCGCCGGTGGTGAGTTCGACGGAATTTGACGGACCGTTTTCCTCGATTTCACTGGGCGATCACGACTGGCAACCGGCTCTTGATGGTCACGTTGTGTCAAAGCCCGTCAGGAAAAAGACAGCGGAATCGACACGCCGCAAGACCCAGACGCTGGCTGATGTTATTTCCGCACGGTCCATGATCGCGGCTGATTTCGTAAAGGCGGTCGCGGGTCGTGATATCTCCCGGGTAGATGTGGCTGTCGCTGACGCTGGCGCCGACAGCGGGATCATGATCGCCGTTGAAAAAAAGGACCGCGCTGGCGTCGTCCAGCGCAAGGAAGCCATTGTCACAGTAGAAGAGGACGACCGGCCCGGGATCTCGGTCTCTCTTGGTGACGATCGTGATGTCGTGAGGGTGTTGTCGACATCGGTGGGATTGTCTGTTCAGCCGCCCAGGATCAATCTCCCCCGCAACGGGTCATCGGTCGAGTTCATGATCGACGAACTCGCTGGGCATGGGTCAAGGGACGCCGTGCAGATTTATCCGCGTGATGCGGCGCTTCTGCATTGGGATCCGGTGTCACGGACATTGACCTCAACCGCGACCAACACCCGCACGGAGGTTTTTGTCGCGCGGTCGGGGCAACTGGTCGTGGTACCGGTCGTTTTGGGCGCTCCGGGACCAGGAATTCAGGTCGCCAGCAATTTCAAAAATGGTCTTGCGTTGCCGCCAGAGCTTGTCCGTCTGCCAGACGAATCAAGAAATGGAGCGATTTCCAGATTGCCTGTGGGTGATGACATTGCCGAAGACGGCTCCGCTCCGGATACAGCCGGCACCAGTATCAATTCGTCCAGGGCGGAGGCTGAAGAGGCCGCGGCCGACGTCGCCGGGCGTGAAGTCAAGTTGCGTCGGGCGGCGATGAAGATCTCGCGCCGTTCTCTCAAGATCAACTTGACCGATGACCGGGCCGCCTCGCAGGGAACGGCAGCGTTCCCGGTTGCGGGAGCGCAGGTTTATGTTGCCGGCGCTGAGTTTTCATCTGTCACGGACGCGCATGGCACAGTCAACTTGCTCGATATCCCTGCCGGGTCGCGTTTGATCGTCTCAACAAATGACAGTTCGGGTTATTACGTCAGGTCCGCGGCGATGGTCGACGTACCTGCCGGCAGTGGCGGCCAGGTGGTCCGGACAATTGTTGTTCCCAGATCGGCGGCCTTTGACTCGTGGCTGCACATGACGGGCGCTGCGCAGGATGCCGGTCTCGGCTCGCTGTGTCTTGATTTCGCGGGATCCGATGTCAACGGCATCCACGCCCGGATTGACGTGAAGGGTCAGGGTCCGTGGTATTTCAATCGCGATGGTGTCATTGATCATGCCGCCAACTCCGGGTCCGGTCGCGTATGCTGGTTTAATATCGATCCGGGGCCGGTCAATGTATCCGCATGGCAATCAGACAGGCAGATCATGGCAGCCGAGTTTCCTGTGCTCGCGGGTCGTCACACTCACGAACGCGTAAAGGTCCTGTCCGAAGTCAGCGGAATCCACGTTCAATTCGCGCGCGAGCCGGCGGCTCATGAGCAGCTTGGTGGACATGACGCGTTGGCCCGCTATTCACTGGATCGGGACCAGGAGGCTGTCCTTGTCGCGACGACCCAGCAGCTCTTCGCGTCAGGATCCGGAACCCAAGGCGTGGGTTCAAGTGCCCTGGCGCCCGGCGGCTCGGCCGTCGTCTACCTTGATTCTTCTGATCTGGAACCGGCTATTTACCGGACCCGGGCTTCCGAAAAAAGCGACGTGATCAATGTGCTTCCCGGACTGCCACGCGGGTTTGTGCAGGACATGGCGGTCTTCGCGCAGCAGACCCAGGATTTTACAGAAGGCGCCGTGCTCGTGGAGTTCGCGGCTCTGCAAGGTCAGGGTTCCGGCAAGATCGACATCCATCTCGTGAATGAATACGGCCAACATGTCGCGGAGCCATGGATCTTCAGTGACATGCCGGTTACGAAAGCCATGTTCTTCAACATACCGCCCGGCATGTACACGGTCATCGTTGAGTCGGCCAGCAGTGGCTGGCTGGCCGCGGAGGCGGTAAGCGTCTATGGAGAGGCGACGTCAGTGGTTCAGGCGGGCAGCTTGCTTATTCCCGAAGTGACGCAGCGTACTCCGGAAGCGAGATGAGTCGCGACCTGAAGTCATGACCGCTGAAATGAAGCCATTTGGCGAGATCCAGCGCACCCTCCGCGAACAGGCTTCTTGAAGACGCCCTGTGCGTCAGGATGATCTCATCGTGAGATCCCAGGAACCGGATCTCATGTTCCCCGAAAATTCCTCCACCGCGCACAGAAACAACGGGAATTGCCGACGTTTTTTTCCCATGACTTGTCCCGAGTCTTTCCGCGAACATCCTGGCGGTGCCACTCGGGGCATCCTTTTTCATCCTGTGATGCGTCTCGACGATTGCGACGTCCACATCCGCGGGGCCAAAGGCGTGGAGTACCTCCTGAATCCTGAGCGCGCCTTCTATGGTTGCCAATACTCCGCGACTGGTATTTGGCGCCATGAAAATACAACCCGAACGCATCGCCTTGGCGATTTTCCCCCACTCTTTTACAGCTGAATCACCGAGCCCGGTGGTTCCGACAAGAACCTGGGGACGTTTTTCCGGTGGAATTTTTCCCATTGCCTTGCAAAGAACGGCATTGCCCGCGGCAACAGAGAAATCAATCAC
>CAWUNT010000325.1:0-3078 GCA_963923405.1 uncultured bacterium
GCCTCGAGGAGCTGCGCGTTGCGTCGGGAGGAGGAACCATCGAACCTCTTCCCTACATCCTTCTTGTGATCGACGAACTCGCGGACCTGATGCTTACGGCCCCTAAAGATGTCGAATCCTCCATTCAGAGGCTCGCTCAGAAAGCACGCGCCAGCGGCATACACATGGTTCTTGCGACGCAGCGTCCATCCGTCGACATCATCACTGGGGTGATCAAGGCAAACCTGCCGTGCAGGCTGTCGTTCCAGGTCGTGTCAAAGCATGACAGCCGCACGATTCTGGACCAGGTCGGGGCTGAAAAACTACTCGGCCGTGGAGACATGTTGTTCCAGCGGCCTGGATCGGGGAGGTTGGAACGGATCCAGGGCGCTCTCGTCGGCGACGAGGAAGTATTGGGGCTGGTCGCGGCCCTCAAGGCCTCCGGCACCGTGGCTTACGACGACTCCATCATGAACTGGATCGACGAGGAGCTGCAAAGAGAGCGTGCCGGAGATGGCGATGGCATGTCTGGTTTTGACAGCGAAGAAGATCCAAAATATGCCGACGCGATGCAAATCGCCCAGAGCCACGGAGTGGTCAGCGCCTCGTTTTTGCAAAGACATCTGAAGATCGGTTACAACAGGGCCGCGAGGATTGTCGAGCACATGGAACGCTGCGGACTCGTTGCAAAAGCAGACGGAGCCAAGCCAAGAAGGTGGCTGGGACCTTCAGCTTGAGATCACATCTCACTGCCGAATGAAAATCCGATATAGGTGTTCATCACAGTTTCGGTGGTCGTGACGTCAGCAACGGTAATCGGCTGGGTCCTTTGACGATAGCCGAGATCGAGGCCGACATTGCGCTTCGAAATCGGCAGATGTCCGACGATATCAATGTCTGTCCGCGATCCCATTGATACAGTGACGGCCTCGTCTTTATTCAGGAAACTCGAGATCGCGGCCGAAGTAATGTCTACCTGCAGGAGCGAGCGCCCGCCGACCGGTATGTAAAAGCCGGCGTTGTAACCGGTCCCGGCGCCCTGGCCCGAGAAAATATCCGTCCCATCAGCGGCCTGTGCTGATGCTTCGGCATACGCAGAAACGATCCCCAGATAAAAATAGCCCATGCGGTAGGAAATTCTCGTGTCCCGGTAAAGCAGCGCAGTCGAAGTGCTGTTGAGAGCGAAAGTGATGGCTGAGGTCTCAGTCTGCAAGGAGACATTGAGTTGCTTGCGATCACCAACGTTAAAGCCAAGGCTATACCTTGTGGTTGAGCCGGTATCATTGGACTCCACCAGTCCGCTTTTGTGCGTTGTCATCGCGTAATCGCCACTGACGTAAACCGTCTTCAAATTTGCCTCGACCTCCTGAGCAAGGGCGAGAGTCTCAGGAAAGAGAAAAAATGCCATCCCCGTGATCAAGGACAGGAAAGATGAGGAGACCCGCTTGCGTTTTCGCGTGTTCATCGGAGGACCCCGGTTTATACGCGGTCCTTTTCGACAGGAACTGGAGGAAAATTAGGAAATTGACGGAAAGTCCATCTCTGTTGGCCGGCAGAGAATTTTTAGAAAAAGAAACAATGCAAGAAATCCCCAATCATGGCGCCGAGATACCAACGCTAGAGAGAACCTGAAGCAGGCTGCTGGACATGGTCTCAAGACTGAAACGGACCATTGAACGCGAGGCCCGAGCGGCTCGTTGTTCACGTGTTTCCGATCTGGATTTCTCGAGAAAGTCCCATAGTTTTTCCTCAACAGTGGGAGACCTGAACCCGCCATAAACGATACCATCTCCATCGACCGGCATCTCGGCAAGAGAGCCAACCCCGGAAACCGCTATCGGTGTTCCGCAGACGAGAAATTCCTCCGCCACACGGCAAATAATTTCTGAACCGCTACTACAAACAATGCCCGCGCAAGCAGATGAGAGTAAAGAGCTGATATCCTCAAGTCGATCTGTCGTGAAAATGACATCCCTGCCTGGCGTCAAACCGGCTTCCCGCGCGCGATTTTCCAAATGAACAAGCGACAGGTTGGCGGGCTCGCCAACGACATGCAGTCTGTAAGATTCCGGACCATGTGTCGCCATCATCTGGGCGAAGATGCGGAAAAAAAGATCATGACCCTTTACCGGGTCAAGGCGCCCCAGAATCACACAGTCACGTCGTGCGCCCGGTCCAGGATCGGCGGCCTCGACGCGATGAACTCTTTCCCCGTCGATCCCGAGTTCCACCTTGTGGGCACGCCCGTCCAGGCGATCCACTATGAAACCGGAAGGCGCAAGGAACACGTCGATATGGGACTGCGAAAGTTGCTGCAAAAAACCGTCCGGTTTTCGCGTCGCATCGCGATCATCACCACGAAAACGGATGACCTTTATCGCCCGAGATGAGCCCTTGATCCATTTTGCGAGGAAAGTCTCCGGGCCACCATACACAAAAATTGCCTTTAGCCGGTCGGATCCGACAACCCGGGAGATCTCCGGCAAGAGCATCAGCGAAAATCGATCAACCTCCGCGACCTCGATTCCGGCAGCCGCCGCACGCCGGGCTCCGGCGCTGCCCCTGAGCGCGACAAAGACCTGCGGGAACCCGGCGATTTTGAGGGCCCGCGCCGTGTGAACCGCATATTCCGTTATGGCCGAGTTCCAGCGGTTCGAAAGCATGTGAGCGATCACTGGGCCTGATGACTGCTCCGTTTTCGAATCATTTTTCATGCGAGATTTTTCTGCTCGAATGCTTTGGCGTACTTCACAAAAGCGTAAAGAGAACTGAGTAACGCGAAGCAATAGCCCGGATACCCGTCCAAAAATCCGAGGCGAAGGAAATAACGAGACAAGAACTCGAAAAATGGCCTGAAAACATGCGCCAGAAATGTCAACTTACCCATGGAACGGTTTGACCTGACCTCCGCCATGCGGCTTGTGTAACGATTGAATTTCTCAAAGTAGTCAGTCAAATCATCGTAACTGGTATGGACGATGAAAGAGCTCGCGCTGAATCCAGCCTCGCGGACGCATCCCTCATTCGGTTCGAAGCGCTCATGAATCTCGGAGCTGTCTCTTATACACATCTCCGAGCCCACGAGACGCTACGCTATCT
>CAWUNT010000326.1:0-3067 GCA_963923405.1 uncultured bacterium
CTTGACCACAAAATTCACGATAGCCCCCGCGACATCAACGCCCGTGGCCTTTTCGATCCCCTCAAGTCCGGGCGACGCGTTGACTTCAATCACGAGGGGTCCGCGTGATGATCTCAACATGTCAACGCCGGCAACCTCGAGTCCCAGCGCCCCGGCCGCGCGCAGCGCGGTTTGAGTCTCTTGCCCGGAAAGGGTCGCTGCCTCGGCCGTCGCGCCGCGATGGATATTCGCGCGGAAATCGCCGCCGCTGGCTTTGCGTAACATGGCCGCGACCACTTTTCCGCCGACAACAAAGCAACGCAAGTCCTGACCGGCTGATTCCTTGACGAATTCCTGGACCAGGATATTCGCGTCGAGGCTGCGAAAGGCCTCCATGACGGATTTGGCGGCACTGGCGGTGTCGGCCAGGACGACTCCGATGCCTTGCGTGCCCTCGAGCAGTTTGATGACCAGGGGCGCGCCTCCAACGAGCGGGACAAGGGCCGCCTGGTCTTGTGTCGAGTGAGCGTACCCGGTGGCCGGCATGCCAATGCCCGCGCCCGCGAGGATTTGCAGGCATCGTAATTTGTCGCGCGCGTTCAAGATGGCGGCAGCGCTATTAGACGCATGGATTCCCATCAACTCAAATTGCCGGACGACAGCCGTGCCGTATGCTGTGTTGCCCGTGCCGATGCGCGCGATCACGGCGTCGTAATTTTCGATCTCGTCACCCTGGTAACTGATCCGCGGCGCGCCGGCGCGAATATGAATGGTGCAGCGCATGTAGTTCATCAGCTTGACGTCGTGACCCTGTTCTTCCGCGGCCTCGCGCAACCGGCGGGTGGAATAGAGGGTAGGGTCTTGCGACAGGATCGCGATGCGGCTCATGTTTCCTCTTTTCCTTGATTTTGGGGTGAAAGCTGTTCCGGTAATCGAGTCAGCGGGTTGGGTGCCATCGGCGCGCGCGCCAGGGGGCTTCGAGGTCCGCATTGGCGGCAAATCCGTCGCGCCAGATGGGCGCCATTTCTCAGGGTCGCGGCCGCTGCGCGAGGCGACATGCCAAGTTTCCCGGCGATCCATTGCCACTTGCGAAGCCCTGGCTCCTGCGTCGTCAGGATTTCCCAGGCCGCGGGACCAGTCACAATCACGGGAGGATCCTGCGTGAGGTCGGCGACGCCAATGTCAGCGGGAGGAGAGGATTCTTCGCCTTCGCAAGGCTCAGGTTCAGAATGACGCCCGCGGGGCCGATCGTCATCCTGAGGCCCGCGGGGCCGAAGGATCTTCTCCCCGGCCTCCTGCCACGCCATCACCGGCCCGGACAACAGCCCGGCCAGCATGCGGCACAAGGCGCATTCGCCATCGTAAAGCAAGGTCCACATTGGCTGGGTCCCGTTCATGTGATAACTCTTTTGGGAAGAAGCTCGCGTGGTGAAATTGGTAGACACACGGGACTTAAAATCCCGAGACCGCAAGGTCGTGCCGGTTCAAGTCCGGCCGCGAGCACTCCTCTGGCGCCAGAACCGTGACCAAAATCCTGTCACGAGCGCGACAATCACCGGCAAGCCGAGCATGGCCCAGATCATGGCGCTCATTCCGGTCTTGCTTCCACCACCGTGGACCACGCCGCAGGCGACGAGTTCCGTCGGTGCCTCGTCCGACACAGCCGGGTCAGGATAAAGCCAGATCACGCCGGCTTTGTCATCCGCGCTCAGTTTGTAGGAATTCCCCGAACGTGAATACCCCATGATCGACTGGTAGTTGGTGTGGTTGTGGCCAAGGCCGACGCAGTGCCCGAGTTCGTGGACCAGTGTCGTCATCATGTCGCGCGCGGATACGGCGCTTTCAGACAAATGGATGTCGCAGTCGCCGATCGTATTGGTCTCGTTGCCACCGACCTGGTAGTTGAACTGCGCGAATGCGGCTGCCGTGGCGCCTACTTTTGACGATACCGTGATCGCGTGGATCTGGTCCTCGGTGTCCGCCACCACGGCAGGATCTCGCGTGAAAGCCAGGCGCAAATACGATCCATGGACCTCGTTCCACTGGTCCATCGCCAGTTGCAGCATGAGCGCCATGTACTCGACGTCGCCCAGGTCGTTGTTCGCGCCGTCAAATAACTTGTCCTTGTCCTTGATTGATGGCGTTGTCTCGTTCCATTTGAATGTCACCGTCGGGTTGGCGGGGCTGGATTCGAGGCGCCTTGGTGTTTTGGAGACAAGAACGAACGCGTTCGCGTCTCCGGCGGGCAGGGCAGTGACCGGAACGACCGTGGACGCGAGGACCAACAGGCAGTCCCATCCCGGGTTACGCCTACGAACTTTTCGCATGTCTGCCTCCCTCAGAATTCCACGCCCGCGCCAACGCGCACGGCGTACCCTGACATCAATCCACGACCGGCAAGGCCGATCGCCTGCTTGAAATCCACGTTGAGTTTCCATGTTCCCGGGGTTTCGTATCCAATGGCCGCGTAACCGCCGAGGCCAAGGCCTTCACCGGAGATGATCGCGCCGGCGCCACCGCTGCCGTAGAAACCATCGTGATCAAAGCGCCTGCCAATCAGGATTCCGGGAAACACGGCGATGTTGATCTCTGTTTTTGACCCGGTGACGATGCTGAGTTCCGTGTCGGCGGCGCCTGGCGGGATGTCAGGCACGTTGGGGCCGCCTTGCCCCGCGGCGGCCGGGCCAAAACGCGCGATGATTGTGGTTGCTGATGCATCGCCAGCCCGGAGCGACGCGACCCATATCAGCGAGACCATGGTGATCAGGTATACCCGACGTCGAATCACAACCGGACTCCCGCGTTCACTGTCAGCGTTTGTTTGCGCCCTGTCACCAGCAACACGGCACTGACTCCCGCGGGGAACACGTGGCTCTCCCATGCCGCGCCAACGGTCATGTTGTTCCATTCGAGCAGCGTGCTTCTTACGCCGAACAGGCCGCCGATATTTGTGCTCTGGCTGGACGCGCCTTCATCAGTTCCGTCCGCGGTGATTTCGGTTGATTCACCGAGAAAAGTGACTCCGATCTGGCCGGAGACTTTCTTGCCGCCGAACAGATCCAGCGATTTCATCCCCGCGACCAGGACG
>CAWUNT010000327.1:0-3054 GCA_963923405.1 uncultured bacterium
CACTCATGGTGGCTTACCCGCTGCCGGATTACATTGGCGGATTCAAGGCTGTTCCGAACATTCTCCTGAAGAATTCCGCGTCGAACGCGCAGCAAATCGCGACCGAGATCATCGACCTCGCGCAGACGGCACGTAAAGAATCGATTCTCGCGCTGGAAAAAAAGCGTGAGGGTTTGTCCTACGGTCCACTGAAAGCCGCCGTCAAACTCGCGGTCGACGGCACTGATCCCAACGTCATCCGGGAAACACTCGAGAACCAGGCGTTTGTCGAGTTCGAGGAAACGGAAGTCTTCGTGAAGTTCTGGGAAGACTTCGGCGCTATTTCCCCGACCATCGGGATTCTCGGAGCCGTTATCGGTCTGATGAAGGTTATGACCGTACTTGACCAGCCCGAGAAGATCGGCCCCGGTATCGCCGTGGCCTTCGTGGCAACTCTCTACGGTGTGGGTGTTGCAAACATCCTCGGGATTCCATCCGGAAAGCGCATCAAGCGCAAAGCCATGCTGGAAAGTCATTTGAAGGCCATGGTCGTCATCGGGATCGACGGCATCTTGTCCGGGCAGAACCCGAAGATCATTGAGGAACGATTAAAGGTCTACACAAGCCACGGCGGCGAAGACCACGAAGAATAACAGGACCGCCCGGTGGCAAAAAAGACAAAATGCCCTGAATTCGAGAACCACGAGCGTTGGCTTGTCAGTTTCGCTGACATGATGACGCTCCTTTTCGCCGTATTCGTGGTGCTTTTCGCGCTCAAGAAGGAAGGCGCCGGCGCGACCGTCGAGCAAGCCGCGAGCGCGATCAGCGAAGAATTCAACACCGTCATGGAAGAAGTTCCCATCGAGCGGCGCGTTGGACCCCAGGAAGTCGGTATCGGTATCTTCGAGAACTTCAAGGGCAACCAGGCGCGCCCGCCTCTCATCAAGAAATATCCGGGCGAGACAGAAAACATAAAAGTGATCGACCAGGAGATGAAGCGCATCAACGCGCAGCTTGAAGATCGCCTTTATGGACCTGAGAAAAACGTCCAGGCAGGAAAAGATGGCGCGGAGCGCGTAGTTTCGGTGCATCGTTCGCCAGATGGCATCAGGCTGCGCCTTCTTGCCTCGCACTTTTACGAGCCAGGTGAGTGGAAACTGAAGAAATCCTCGGCCAAGGAACTTGATACGGTCGGTGACATCCTGAAGTCACTTGGACGCAACATCACCATCGAAGGTCATACGGACAGCTCGCCGGCGAAAGGGGAGATGTCGAACTGGGAACTTTCGACCATGCGCGCGACGTCCGTACTCCGGTACATGATCGAGAGGGAGAATCTTCCACCCTTGATGATTCAGGCGTCGGGATATGCCGATACGCGTCCAATCGCCGACAACCGGACGCCGGCCGGCAGATCCCTGAACCGTCGTATTGAGATCCGGATCAATTATGAAAACTAGGATTCACGCACGAATCGCGGCTCTGGCCCTGCTGTTCGCGACCCTCACCGGTTGCGACCTTAACCACCAGTGGCGCTGCGAATGGTACTTGATGCCAAATCCCGACCAGCAATGGATATCGAAGGTGGATGAAGGATTCATCCCGGTATGTGCCCGCAACCTGGTCATCAATCGCGAGAATTGCGACCTGCAGGCCACCCTCGAGCTGGCCGAGTCAAATTATGGAAAGAAATTCCGGTACTCGGATATTGAGTTGGACACGTCCGGCCGGTTTCCGCGCAAGGTAACCGGGTTCAAGGAATGTTCTCCAGACGAGCCGGCACCGTTCTACGTCAAATGGCAGGAAGCTTTGGACGACTGGCTGATTGCCAGATTCCCCAATAACCTGAAATAAGTTCGTTCATCATTTTCGCCGGGGTGAACCTTGAAGCGCCTGCTCTCTGGTCTCGAAGCGGCGGGCCGGAGCCTGCTCCTCTACGTTGCCGTCAGCGGATTCTTGCTCGGGGCCGGAATCTTGCGCGCTTCCCGCGAGATGGTTCACGCCTTCGACACGGGCATCTACCTGCAGATTTTGTCGTCCCTCAGGTCGGCATGGGCATCCAGTGGCATTCAAGGCATCCTTGCGTCGCAATCCTGGTCCAGCAGCGTCACCGGTGAGAATACTTTTCTCGCGCATCACTTCCAGCCCGTAATTGCCTTGTTGTTGCCCCTGTACTCCGTGTTTCCATCGACCAGCGTTCTGTTTTTCTCGGGCTGGATCGCGCTGGGACTGACCGCGATCATGCTCGGCACGCACTCGGCTGCCCTGCGGGCTGTCGCCAATCCTGGTGGCTCCTACGGGGGGTTCCTCGCGGATGCGGCGGGGCCGCTGTTCGTCTGTTTGTTTCCCGCCTTCTCCGCGCGACTGTATTTCGGTTTCGCGCCTGATGTCCTGGCTGTTCCGGCGTTCGCCTTGCAGGCGATACTCGTCAACTCGATCTCCTCCCGCGGGGCTGGTCCCTTGTTCCTTCCGCCGCGGGACGAAGAGATCTGGGCTGGGGGCCAGAAATTTGGTGCCGGCGCGATGATCGCTTTCGGGGCCGCTCAGTTGTGGGCGGGCGCGTGCAAGGAAGTTTTCTGGATCATCAATGGTTGGGCGGCGATGATCCTTGCCTTCAGGCTCAAGCAGGCGGGTCAAGGGCGCGCGGCCGTTGCCGCTCTCGCGTGGAGTGTGGCGCAGTGGGCCCTGTTCCTTTGGTTGTTCCTGCGTTGGATGCCGGAACATTCGCAGCACAGCCGGTACTACGGTTTGAATTACATCGACTTCAAGCTGACCGCGCTCTTGCAATCGAACTGGGGAGCGATCCTTGAGCTCCTGTTCGCGGCGGGATTCCTGGCGATCCTCTTGCGGCCGACGTGGGCCGTGACCCTGGCTTTCCCGGGGTTGGCGATCATCATTCTGGCGCGTTTCAACCAGATCCAGTCCCCGACGGCCATTTACCCTTTGGCGTTCGCGCCGTTTTTCGCGGTGATACTGGCTGAGAACATGGCGGTGCTTCCGGGGTGGCGCCGCCGCTTGTGCCGCCTTCTGGTCGTCGCGGCAGTCGCTGCCGGGATGATCTTGCAGATGCCACTC
>CAWUNT010000328.1:0-3050 GCA_963923405.1 uncultured bacterium
CAGGGATGTGCTGGTGACGATTTTTGGCGACAGGTCGGCGGAGAAGATGAAGTCCTTGCGGCGGAAGTCGTCAGAGATCGTGGCGGGAAACGTGTCGCGCCAGACGGGAGATGGTTTTTTCAGCATGTCGCCTTCGAGGGTGAAGGTGGATGCGAAGGCCTTGTTGTTTTTGATGCCAATCCACGCGCGCGGGTCGCGGGCGATGGCGAGATGAATCTTGTTGCGGATGTTGGTGGGTGGTCGCCAGAGGCCGCCACCGTAAAAGCATGATCCAGGCTCAAGGTGCAGGTAGAAGCCCGGCGCGTGGACGTCGCGCGATTCGCCATGGTGCATGTGGTGGCGAAAGTGGGCGGAGACGTGGGTCTTGTAGGGGCCTTCCTCTGGATCAACAAAGCGCATGTCGCGATGGATGCGAAACATCGACCCGCCGACGGGACGTGGGTCACAGATGAAATCGGGCGCGATTTTCTCAAACCGGGGCTTCAAGTCGGCAAGAAGGCGGAGCATCGGCAAGCGCACGTGTGTGTCGTAGTCGGCGCGGTGTTCGGTGAACCAGGTCCGGTTGTTGTTGCGTTTCAGCGCGCGCAGGAACTTGAACAGGGCGTCGGTGAAGTAAGGCTGGGATGGCATCGGGAGTCCTCGGTCGGGGGAGATAACGGTGACATCAACGGGGCCATTGTAGCGGAACGTGGGGCGGGGAGTGAGTGATTTCAGATGTCACTGGGCAGAGGGGCATTGATTGATGGAAGACAGCCGGGTGCGCAGAAGTTGACTGTGTTAACCTATAGGTGTACAAAGGGGGCAGTATGGCAGAAGTTGTTCTGTCGTCCCGGGCGGAAAAGGACTTGGAGCGTCTTCCCGAATATCTGTTTGGCAAGTTCATGTACTGGGTGCGTAGTGTCGAATTCTTTGGCATGCGCGAGATGTTTGAGGTCAGCAAGCATGGCTACTGAACGTAAGAGCAAAACAATGAGGTATCTGGAGGCGCTGACCGGAGGACCCTTGACGGTGTCGGAATTGTTGCGTTCCTTGCGCCTCAGCGATGAAATAACCCAGGAGCGATTCGCGAAACGCCTTGGGATTTCGAAGCAGCATCTATGTGACATTGAAAAAGGCAGGAAGGTCGTCAGTCCGGGGCGGGCGGCGCTGTTCGCGACGAGGCTCAAGCATCCTCCGGCTTTGTTCATCCAACTGGCTCTGGAAGAGGAGTTGGAGAGGGCGGGTGTGAAGATCAAAGTCAAAGTCCAGACAGCGTAAATGAAGAATCCTGATCTGGAAGTAGTGTTGGGCCGACGTGGTGGCATTCAGGGAAGTCGTTGAATTGGGCTTCGTCTGCGCTGCTTAAATATTAAGCATTTGAGCTGGAGATCGGATGAGTTCGGTGGTATAAGCCGGGGCACCTTTTGTCATTCCCCCGGTGGGGGCCAATCGCGGAGCCAAAGATGCGCCAAGTAAATGTTTTCATTGCATGTTTTGTCGTTGCGGTGAGTGTTTCCTGTGGCCGCGGCGGGTCCTTCCAGTCATCTGGCGCAAGGCTGGGCGAGGAGTGGAACAAGACCAATGACCCCATCAACATGGGCGAAGGCTATGTGGTGAAGTTCGCGGACCTGCCCCGGGAGGGAGAACTGGACCGGAGGCCGTGGTCGGACTCCTACTGGCCGAGTGTTGAGGGCGGGATTTCGTCCCGTTGGCAAGGCGGCGGGCCACTGTTCCGTCCGGGCCTCTGGATGTTGCGCCGCATGCCGCAGGGAAAACTGGCGCGCATGTCGCCGGCGGAAAAATACGACGTCTTCGTCGGCAACTACAAATACGAAGTCCAGAAACAGGAGCGCAGCCGCACCAGCAACTCGCGGTTGCGGTGGGAAGGCATCTGTCACGGTTGGGCGCCGGCATCGATGTTGTTCGAGGAACCGCAGCCGGTGACACTGCGCGGCGCGAACGGCGTGGAGGTCCCGTTCGGGGCATCGGACATCAAGGCACTCTTGAGTTTCTATCAGGGCCAGGTGGCGGACGCGCCGACGAAATTTTTGGGCGAGCGCTGCAACGAGAACCTGGACCGCAACCCGGATGCCGCGGGATCGCCGGCATGCCGCGACACGAACGCCGGCGCCTTCCACGTCGTCATGACGAACATGATCGGCCTGCGCAAGGAAGGTTTTGTCATCGACAAGACGCGTGGCGACCAGGTGTGGAACCAGCCCGTTTGGAAGTACGAGACCGAAGTCGAAGGTTCGGGTGAGCCGAGTGAAGGCGCGGCGGCCGGAACGGTCAGGGAAGTGACGGTTAAGTCGAAAGTGACCTGGGGCGTCGAGGTGCAGCCGCACTGGGACGCGCTGGGCGAGGAATCGCCGAGCCACACGGTGGTTTACCGTTACCGCCTCGAATTGAACGCCGCGGACGACATCATCGGCGGCGAGTGGTTGCAGGAAAACCGTCCGGACTTCATGTGGACGCAGGAAGTTCCGGAATTCGAGGGCTACTTCGCGCCCCTCAAGAAAATTTACGAGGCATCGATCGGCCGGTAACACACTGGCCCTTGATCATCACTCCCCGAGCACCTTGATCAGGACGCGCTTGGGGCGATTCCCGTCAAATTCACCGTAGAAAATTTGTTCCCAGGGACCGAAGTCGAGTTTGCCGCCCGTGATGGCGCAGACGACTTCGCGGCCCATGATCTGGCGTTTCATGTGGGCGTCGGCGTTGTCCTCGCCCGTGCGGTGATGGCGGTAGGCCTTCGGATCCGGGATGTGGGGCGCCAGTTTTTCCAGCCAGACGCCGAAATCGTGGTGCAGTCCGGACTCGTCGTCGTTGATGAATACCGATGACGTGATGTGCATTGAGTTGACGAGGACGATTCCCTCTTTCACGCCCGATTGCCGGATGACTTCGGCCACGCGCGGCGTGATGTTCTCAAACCCCATTTTCGTGGGGAGATTAAGGGTCAGGTACTCCGTCCGTGATTTCATGGGTCAGGACGGAGTGGATCAGAACAGGACGCTGATGTTGAACGGCGTCAGGTCGTAAGTCAGGCGCGTGATCGTGCCGCCGCT
>CAWUNT010000329.1:0-3043 GCA_963923405.1 uncultured bacterium
CCGCGAAGGACCACATTCCCGGCATCATCGCCTCCACCCGGGAACAAACGCCCGATCAGCTTCACCGTCAAATCGCGCGCAGCGACCGCGTCTGCCGCCGTCACCGGGACGCCAGCGAACTTGATTCCTTCCCCGCGCTCCAACAATTCCAGCGCCTCGGCCGTTTCCTGTGACGGCAACGGCAACTTCCTGCGCAATGGTTCGCGCAATTCACGCACGGTCAATGATGTCGCGCCGATCCCTGTCCGCCACTCGACCGCCGTACGAAACGCCAGCCCAAGGCGCCAGTAAAATTCCTCGCGCGCCCGCGCGTCAAACGGATCACCCGGCGTCAACTCACGCACACGCGTCAACAGGTCCTCCACGCGCCCCGGGCCACTCGCGGCCGCGGGCTCCCCCGCCCGCGACGCGTTCAAATTCCTCTTCTTCCACCAACGCCAAGCGGCGAAGGCGATCGCGATCACGATCGCCAGAATCACGACCATGATGCCGACTTGCGCGAGCAACCTTTCCCAGTCGATCCCGAGGTCATACCGGGGCTTCAGTCCATACGGTGGCTGCATGACATCATTCACGCGATGCCCCCCGCCAGGAAATCCGCCAGGGGCTTTACCGTGTTGCCAGCCGTGCTCACATCAAATGTCCGCGCGCCGCTGCCACGAATCCACGCGTTGAACGCCTCGTCATGGCGCGCCCACCAATCGTGAAACGCCCTCTGGAACCGCGCGTCCCCCGCGTCGACCAAAACCCGCGCGCCACTCTCCGCGTCCGCGACCTCGACAACGCCCGCCGCCGCAGGCACCGTTCTCTCCTGCGGATCGCGAATCCGCACCGCCACCACGTCATGCCGGCGCGCCAACAATCCCAGCGCGGCCGGATACGAATCCGGCCCTGCCCCGCGATGATCCTGACTCGCCACCCCCAGGAAATCGGAAAGAACAAAAACCAGCGCGCGCCGCCGCTGCACGCGGTCGACAAAACGCAACGCCTCATCGAGATCCGTACCCTTGCCGCGCGCCTGATAGGTCAACACCTCACGAATCATGCGCCAGGTGTGACCGCGTCCCTTGCGCGGCGGCGTGTATTCCTCGACCTCGTCCGACGCCAACACCAACCCGACGCGGTCCTGGCTGCGCGCCGCCAGAAACGCGATCACAGCCGCCATCTCCGCGGCGACGTCCCGCTTGGCCCGGTGCAGCCCCTGAAACCCCTGTGACGCGCTCACGTCGCACACGATCATCACGGTCAACTCGCGTTCCTCGCGCATGACCTTCACATGCGGCATCCCGAGTCTCGCCGTCACATTCCAGTCGATAAGTCGCGTCTCGTCGCCCGGGACGTACTCGCGCACTTCCTCGAACTCCATGCCGCGCGCCTTGAACACGCTGACGTACTGCCCGGCCATGACGTCCGTCACGGCACGCCCCGCGCGCAACTCAAGCATCTTGATCTGGCGAAGGATCTCCGGGCTCAGCAATTACGGAACCTCAATGTGATCGAAAATCTTGCGAACGAGATCATCTACGGCGACGTTGTCCGCCTCAGCCTCATACGACCTGATGACGCGGTGGCGCAGCACCTCAAACCCGACATCCTTGACGTCTTGCGGTGTCACGTAGGCGCGCCCCTCCATCACTGCCTGCGCGCGCGCCGCCTTCTCAAGGCTGATCGACGCGCGCGGCGAGGCACCCACTTCAATCATCGACTTGAGGTCCTGCAACTTCGCCGCGACCGGATCGCGCGTGGCGATGACGACATTGGCGATATAACGACGGATTTTCTCCGAGACGTGAACTTTCCGGACAAGACCTTGCAACTCCATGATGTCTTTCGCGCCCAGCACGGTGGCGGGCTTGTGTTCCTCCTCCGCCACGGCGCGCGCCATGATTTCCATCTCGTCGTCGATCGATCCGTAACGGACAATGATCTTGAACAGGAAGCGATCGAGTTGCGCTTCCGGCAACGGATACGTCCCCTCCTGCTCGATCGGGTTTTGTGTCGCCATCACCAGAAACGGTTGCGGCAGGGGAATCGTGTCACCCGCCAGGGTCACCTGGCGCTCTTGCATTGCCTCCAGCAACGCCGACTGCACTTTCGCCGGCGCGCGATTGATTTCGTCCGCGAGGATCAAATTGGCGAACACCGGCCCACGCTTGACGGAAAAACTCCCGTTGCGAGGATCGTAAATTTGCGTCCCGACGACATCCGATGGCAACAAGTCCGGAGTGAACTGGATCCGGTGGAATTCAAGTCGCGCGACTTCACCAAGGGTCTTGATGGCCGTTGTCTTGGCCAGGCCAGGAAGGCCCTCCAGCAAAATGTGCCCGTCCGCCATCAGAGCCAGCAGCATCTTCTTTTGCAAATCGCGTTGTCCGACGATGCGCCGCGACATCTCTTCGACCACGCGATTCAACGTCACGCCCGCCGCCTTGCACGCCTCTTCCGGTAACTGCCCTGCCATCATCCCGTGCCTCCCTCAAGTCCGTCCAATGAGGATCCCGAGACAAAATGATACCAAGACGAATACCCCGGTAAAACCGGGAAGTTATATAGGCTGTTGCGGCCCCCCGACAGAAACGCTATCGTGAGGCTTCTCAGGCGGACGTAGCTCAGTTGGTAGAGCGCTAGCTTCCCAAGCTGGAGGTCGCGGGTTCGAGACCCGTCGTCCGCTCCAAATCCCTCAGCTCTATCTTGAATCTTTTGAATCCAAGGCTCGTAAACTCTTTCGCGATGCCCTGGCGATGGAACTCCCCGACGTGGACCTGGTCCACATCGACCGGTCCCGCTGGGGTGTTGATGCGAACAACCGGCCCCGGGTCCCAGTCATAACGGTCCCAGACGTGAAAAATGATCTCGGCCCGCGCGCATCCCTGCCCGCACGCGTCGCGCTCGACCCTGCCCGTCACGTAATAGGAAAAATCCGCGACGGCCAGATACCAGTTCAGGCTTTGAGCGCGCTCGACCCGGCCGGGCAACGCTTCCCGTGATGTGAAATCGACGAACTCCTCGAACTCCGTGAACTCTGTCACCGCCGAGGCATCCA
>CAWUNT010000330.1:0-2959 GCA_963923405.1 uncultured bacterium
ATAAGAGACAGCTCATCGACCGCGTCGACTTCATTCTGGAAGTCCTCAAGTTGGCGGCGGAGTTCTGTCGCGGACTTTTCCGCGGCGGAAAGTTCAGACGCCGCACCGTCCACCTGGGCCTCGATGACTTTCAAGTTGGCGGAGTCTTCCTCGATCTCGCGACTGATGTCGCGCAGGCGGTTGGCGCCGCCTTCCATCCGGGTCTGGGCATTGCTGACCGCGGACTCGGCCCGGGCGATTTCTTCGCGGATCGACGAGATCTGCTCGACCACGGCAGCCAGTTCAGGGTCGGCCTCAGCCAGCTGCTGCTGGAGTTCCTCAAAGCGGGCTTCATATTGCGAAACCGCGGCGAGGAATTCAGCTTCCTTTGTGGTTTGTTCGGCCAGCGCTGACTGGGCTTCGTCCAGCTTGTTCTTGAAAAGCGTGAAGTTGTGCGCGAGGAGCAACAATTCCTCGTCGCGCAACCTGGTGCTCATCTCCTGCCACTTTTGCGCCTTCTCGACTTGTTCCTCGAGGCTGGTTTTCTGGCGCTCGATTTCCGTCAGGATATCCGTCACGCGGGACAAATTGAGATTCGTCGCCTCGAGGCGCTTTTGCGCCTCGATCTTGCGCTGCTTGTAGAGAAGTGTTCCGGCGGCTTCCTCAAGGATCTCGCGGACGTCTTCCGGTTTCGCGTTGAGGATCCGGTCGACTTGTCCCTGCTGGATCATCGAATAGCTGCGCCCACCGAGGCCGGTCATCGCGAAGAATCCGACGATGTCCTTCAGTCGGCAGGGCTTCCGGTTGATCAGGTATTCGCGCTGGCCGTCCGCGTACAATCGACGGGTGAGAGTGATCTCGGTCTCATGACGGTATTCCGGCGGACAGATGCTGGCGCCTTCGGTGTTGTCGAAGGTCAGCGAAACTTCCGCCATCGACATCATCTTCCGGCGTTCAGATCCGGCAAAAATGATGTCCGTGGCTTTCTCACCACGGAGATTCTTGGCGTTTTGTTCGCCCATGACCCAGCGAACGGCATCGATGATGTTGCTCTTGCCCGAGCCGTTCGGCCCGACGACCCCGGTGATGCCACGGTCGAAATTCAGGCTGATTTTGTCAGCAAAGGACTTGAAGCCCTGAACGGTGATTCGTTTTAGGTGCATAGGTCACTGCCACAACGATTACTGAATGATCAATCGTTCGGTTATAGCAGTCCCGGGCAGAACATCAAACAGAATAACCTTGTTGCCATAGAACGAGCACGCTGCCGCCCTCCCTGTGGCGGTCGCGGCTATCTGGAAGTAGGAGCTGTAGGGGTCGGATGTCCCGATTTCGGAGCTCCAATAGTCATGGCCCAGGGATTTGGCAGCCACGCCGAAATAGACCTGCGAGCGCGCCCAATTAACCAAGTCCCTGAAATGATTAACAAAAAGCATCTTCTCGCCATTCACCCGCCGGACTTCAATGTCCCCCGGATAATGCAGTCCTTTCGCGTTGTCCTCGACCCCACGGCCGTAAACCCGCTCGAATTTCAGGTATGTGCTGGTGAAAGGAGCTTTGCCGTCTGTGCCAACCCGGGGGTTTCCAGTGAGGGCGACCCTCAGGACATCGTTGGCCTGGGGGGATCCCAGTCCGGTCACGGAGTCAATGTGGCCCCGGTGGCTCAGGAAGAAAGCTGCTCCGTCATCAGGATCCGGGGCGGCACCGAAAAAGTTGGTGCGGTAGTAGCGTCTGGTCGCTGTGGTTGAGGTCAATCCGGCATCAGAGTCCACGACTCCCGCGAAACCGTCCGGGTTGAAGTAGGTCCACCGGAACTCGTTCGCGACTTCGGTCGTTTTCGAGTCACGGAACGGGAACGGCTCGGGTGAGGCGGCGCGTTCAGCGGCCAGGTCGTACACGATGAACTGGTAGATATGCCGCTGGTTCAAATTGGAGCGGGCACGACGGGTGCGTTCATACTCGTCGGGGATTTCGTTCGGAACGCTGGATTCCGTCCCGTCCGCCGCATAGGACAGAGCGTCATCAAGGTCCAGGTCCATCCAGGTTTGTGCCGCGTAGTCAGTCGGGAATGCGAACAAGAGCTCATTGACCGGATCGAGGTGCATTGCGCGGCGGGCTGTTCCATATGAACGGACGAGTTTGACACTGGTCTGGGCGCGGTCGTCCGCGAGAGTCCCGATAAGAAGTCCACCGGTGTCGCCAGCGTTGTCGCAGGCGATCGCAAAATGCTTGTAACCATTCCGCATCACGGTGTTCAGGGGGCTGCACGGAAGGTCGATGCGTGTTACTTCACGCGGGGATTCCGGATTGGAGACGTCGTAAAGGATTCCTTCCGCCGCCCGGCTGGTGCCGTCAGCGTCGAAAGTGACCAGCATGTCATTACCGGCGATGGAAACGTTCCTGCCCAGCCTGGGAACCGGGATGGCGGTTTTCTTGTTTCCGTCCGTGTCGATAACGAGGATCGAGCCCGCGTTGTAGGTGCGGTCGAAGTCGGCGCTCAGTACGTAGAAGTAACCATCACCAGGGGCTGTCGCCACGTCGACCGGGCTTGCCAGGCTGTCGCCGAGTGACGGAAAGGATTCTTCGCGTTTGCAGGCAGTGGGTCCGGAGACAGTTCCGGCGAGCAAGGTCACGAGCGACGTGATCGCAGTGAACATGCTGGTTTTACGGAGATTTGACATGCGGCGAGGATGTCATGGCATGACATTTTCGGCAAACCATAAATTTGCTTTTGACGGGGGTGAATCTTTGCGAGTATCCCAGTTGAACGAAAGCCTTGAGCCACCTGTTTCTGGAGGAAGTGACAAATGGCATCCCTGAACCGCGTCCTGATCATCGGCAACCTCGGTCAAGACCCCGAGCTCCGCTACACCCCAAACCAGGTTGCCGTCGCGACCCTGAGTGTCGCCACGACGGATTACCGCCCGGGTGCGGATGGCCAGCGTCAGGAAGTGACCGAGTGGCATCGCGTTGTGGTGTG
>CAWUNT010000331.1:0-2950 GCA_963923405.1 uncultured bacterium
TGGAAATCGCCCCGGAAGCCCCGATGGACCCAGCGCCAATGGCAGCATCTGAGTCATCACCGGAGGCTCCAGAAGCCGGCCCCGTAGCGGAGGATTCATTGGAGAGCTCCATGATGGCATCCATGGACGCCGAGGCCGCTGTCCCTGTGGTTGCCGATGAGAATGCGGCAGCGCGTGAGGAAGTGCTCGAAGCGATTCCGGCCGGTGGTGATTTGTCGCCGGTGGACGAGACACCGGTCGACGCGATGGAATCAGTGGTGCATGAGGAGCCTGTGCTGGTTTCCAGTGACAATGTCATCAGCATCTCGGAGGGGGTGACCATGAATCCTTCTCCGGAGGAACCTGTAATGGAATCGATGAGTGAATCCCCCGATGGATCGTCTGATGCATCATCTGACGGAGGACCGGTTGCGGGAGGCATGACTTCGTCGATTGGTGCAGTGGCAAGCCTCGAATCGATGGAAATCGATGCGTCAGGAAAGTTTGTTTTCACTTTTTCCGGTGGCGCGTCCATCACCGTCGATCCGACGGTGATTCCGTTTGGAGGTTCGCGGAAACTGAAGTTCGCGGGCAAAGAGATCGTCGTAGGCGCCAACGCGAAAGGTTTCAACATCGCGGTCGACGGCCTGCAATTTCACATGCCACTCGAGGCCGCCTGAGCCTCGGATGTTACTCGGTCGGTTTGCGGACGATGGTCCCCGTACCGGTGACAGACAACATCAATCCGCTGGTCTCATCGAAAAATTTCGCGAGATTCGGGTACCGGTTTCGCATTTGCCATGCCCAGAAAAGCTGGCGACGCGGATGCCGGTGGCCTGACAGGATCTGCAGAACCGCCTGCTCCTCTTCAGTCATGTCCAGTTCTTCCTTGCGTCCGTAGTATTCTGAAGCCGCGTCGCGGACCTTCTGGTCGAGTTCATGGTGTTTCTGGCGAGCCTCGAGAAGGTCCACTTTCTGGGTCTCCTCCTCAAACAACAACTGGAAGTGTTGCCACGAACTGGCCAGAAGCGAGAGAGTCGGAATTCGTGGACCGAAATGTCGCAGCATCAGGATGACCTGGTCGACCGGATGGGTCTCACAGAGGGTGCGGGCAGCTGTTTCCGAGGCGGCGAGCTCGCCGTCATCGAGGCTGCGGTTACGAACGAACGATTCCATGACGCGTTGCCATGTGTTCGTCTCGGCCTGCCGGTGGTTGTTGCGTTCCTTTTCACGCCGGTGTCCTTCAAGCACATGAAGGTTGGTGGCACCTTGGCGGCGGAACGGGAAAACCAGGGCGTCATGGGACGACTGGCTCGCTCCGTTCTCGTGATGCCACTTGTGGGTATCGAACTGCATGGAAAGGCGCATGGACTGCACTTTGGGTGCTTGTGTCAAATCACCATAACCAACACGAATGATCCCGCGAGAAGTCAGGTTGCCCACGGCGTCGCGGATCTCGATCGGCTCCCGGTGAAGGGTCAACGCCAGTTCGTTCTCGGTCGTGATGATGTGATCCAACCCTGACACGGCGCAGTTCAGCAGGTACAGCACCACGCTGTATTCGCACTGGGTCAATTTGGCAAGTGCGAGCAATTTGAAGCCAGATTCGCGGTAAAAACTCTGGACGCTCATGGTCATCTCCCGTTGTGTCCCGGAGCGTCTATTTTACCCGAGGTTGCCTATTCGCTCCAACGAACGACAGTCTGCCCGGCGGAAACTTGCTCCCCGACCGCCACGTCAATGCTTTCAACGCGGCCTTGGCGCTGGGACTTGACTTCAAATTCCATTTTCATCGACTCGATCACGAGCACCGGGGCGCCCTCGTCCACTTCCGCGCCAGGGGTGACTTTGATTGCAACAATCTTGCCGGGGACTGGTGCCGATATGTGGCGCGCTGAAACCGCCGCAGCGGCGCCTCTCGAGGCAGATCCCGTGAGAGAAGCCTTGGCGATTTCGCGAGTAAAGTTGTGCCCGTCCAGATTTATGAACAGTGTGCGATCCGCCCCGGTTGTCCGCACGGCAAAATGAAATGGCACGAATCGTCCGGATGGCCCTTCCCCCAGGCGAACCGAGCCCATCCCAAGCCTCGTTGATGTCGTGGCATTCTGGGCCGCGATTTTCTCGTGGTGAAGGGATGCGACCTCAGCCAATCCTCCAGGCGCCCCGGGGTTGGTGATTGATGACCCGAACGCGAGGCGAGTCAACTGCGCGGCCAGTGATTCCATCGACCGGATTCCAGTGGTGGCACGCGTTACGCCGGAAGCAGCGCCGGCTGACCAGGCAACCGCGTCGAGGGCGGCAGTCGCGGCGGCTTGCAGTCTCGCGCGCTCCCGGTTTTCCCAGTCCATGAACCTTGGCATGGTGTCCGCGATGAAGTGCGTACTGACGGCATGGGAACGGAATTCGCTGACGTCAGCAAGCCACGTCAGCAATGAGACGTTGTTCGCGGAATTCGCGAGAAACATCGAACGCAGCGCCTGGACGAGTCTTCCCAGGGCAGCATCACGTGAGTGCGCCGTCGAGACGAGTTTTGAAACCATCGGATCGAAGCGGGTAGTGACTTCGTCGACCGTGTCGAGTCCTGTTTCCCAGCGGATACCGGGGCTGTTCGGTGTAATGAACGCGGACACCGGGCCCGGAGCCGGGAAGAAATTCTTGTGCACATCCTCTGCGTAAATCCGGGCTTCGACCGAATGGCCACGTGGTTGGAGTTTCGCGAATGCCGCCGGCATGGATTCCCCACAGGCGATACGCAACTGCCATTCGACCAGGTCGAGACCAAAAACCTCCTCACTGACAGGGTGCTCCACCTGCAAGCGAGTGTTCATCTCCAGGAAATAGAATGGTTGCGGACCGGTTTCGGGCGCGCTGCCGTCGACCAGGAACTCCACCGTACCAGCCGAGTCGTAACCAACCGCTGCCGCAAGGTTGATCGCAGCGCTTTGCATTGCCTTGCGGGTCTGTTCGTGCT
>CAWUNT010000332.1:0-2945 GCA_963923405.1 uncultured bacterium
CGTATGGGGCATCGTCAACACTCGCGTGGCGATCGACCGCGAAATCTCGCAAGTCAACGCTGCGGAAGTCCAGTGAACCCGCCGCGATCGCGGCGCGCAGCGCACCAAACTCTGAATACGCGGCCAGGAACCTGGGATGGACAGAAATCACCGAAACAGCGAGGAACCGGGGCGGCACGCCACCACGGACAGAATTGACAGGATTTGTTGAAAACGAGGACATCAGGGGCCAGTCCACAATTCCAGGAAGACCGAAGCATCCACGAGCAAGTTGATCCGCTTTGCCTTGCCACGAAACGACATGTCTACATAAACACCGACAAAAGGCAGTTCAAGGCGGCTCCCTTTGTCGTTCTCGATCACCGCAATATCGCTGGCCCCGTAATTTGCCATGTCAACGACGCGCCCCATCAAAATTCCAGAGGCATCGTAGACTTCCGCATCGATAACGTCAGACCAAAGGTACTCGGAAGTTTCGTCGATCGGCAGGGAACTCCGCGGAATCCAGACTTTCGTCCCGCGAATTCCCTCGATGGCAGTCCGGTCGGAATATTCCCGCAACGCCATCACCGGGCGATCCGGCAACAGCGAAGATGGCACCACCGTGCAAACACGCCCTGACGCCGGGTCATCCCCGAGAACCACGGTGTCGCATGTCTCCGGAATGGGCTCGGACCTGCCGGAAACAAAAAAGGCACCGCGCAAACCATGAGGTTTGCCAACGGCACCTATTGAGAGCCACCGGTCTTCGTCACCAGCCAAGAGATCCCGCGAGGGATTACTTGGCTTTTTTAGCGCGTGCCGGGGTGGTCTTTGCACGTTCGAGCTTGATCTTCTGGATCTTGGCGATCTTCGCAACGGTGTTGCTCAGTTCAGCGCCCTTCTCGTACCAGAAAGCCAGACGGGATTCGTCGACAACGATCTTGGACGGCTCGCCAGCGGGATCGTAATGACCCAGGCGCTCCAGGATCTGGCCGCCAAGCTTCTTGCGAGAGTCAGTGGCGACAATGTGGTAAAACGGACGGTGCGTATTTCCATGGCGCTGAAGACGAACGCAAACGGCCATGATTCCTCCAAAAAAACATTCAAGTAACTGGTCTGACCAATTTCATCCAACTGGTCAAACAACGAATTCAACCAGACCCGGACCCGCCGGAAGCCCCGTGTGATAACACAGCCAAACCGGGCTGGCGACAGGATTCTTCAGAAAAGATTCGGCGCGTGATACCATCAAGAATATCCAGAACTTGAGCACTACGAGGGGTCCTGGTGGAAGTCACTCTTTGGGGTACCCGCGGGTCCATTCCCCGGACAATGCCCGACAGCGAGTTTACCGCGACTCTCCAGAACGCCGTCAACCAGGCGAAATCAATAGGCATTTCCAATTTGGATGAGTTTGCCAAGGCCGCCCGTGAGGGGCGTCTGGGCCACCCACTGTCCTTTGGCGGCGCAACGATGTGCACCGAGATTCATGCCGACGGGCAGTCCGTGTTCGTGGACATTGGGTCAGGCATCCGCGAGCCAGGAACCTTGGCCCTTCAGCGTGGAATCAAGGAATTCCACATCCTGCTGACCCACATGCACTGGGACCACCTGATCGGCCTGCCGTTCTTCCTGCCGATTCACACAGAAGGCGCCAAAGTTCATATCCACCACATCCACAAGAACGCCCCCGAGCATGTCAGGATCAAATTCAATGGCATCAACTTCCCCCTGAAGTGGGAGCAGCTCAAAGGTTCCATCACGTTCCACCAGCACAAGATCTACGAGAAGTTCAAAGTGGGTCCCATGACGGCCAGCGCGTTCGCCATGGACCATCCCGGTGGCTCTTTCGGATACCGCGTCGAACACGGGGGCCGTTCCGTGACGGTCGCTGTCGACGGGGAATTCAAGCGACGGACCCGCAAGGACCTGGGAAAGGACCTGCCCTTTTTCCAGAATCTGGACTTGCTGGTTTTCGATTCCCAGTATGACCGCGTGGAACTTGAAAGCCGCTTCGACTGGGGGCATTGCACGCCCACGGTCGGCACCGAGCTGGCGTTGAGAGAAGGGATCCGCGCGGTTGTTTTCGTCCATCACGACCCATGGGCCGCGCCCCACAAGTTGCACTCGATGTTCCAGGAGGCTGTCGATTTTCTGGCCGCCAACGCCCCGGAACATGCCGACGTGTGGAAGGACCGTGGAACCCCCGGGCCCAGGCTGATCATGGGCTATGATGGGCTTGTCCTGAACCTGGACAAGCTATAGAGTCCCCTACGGAAAATCGAGTTTCAAAGCCTGCCTGAAAAACACAGGGACAGGAGGGGACATGCACACTTTCGCACGCGCCTTCACACGCTTCATCCAGAGGCTGCCACGGATCCCGGCGATCACCGGCGCGCCGGCTTTGGCCTTCGCCGCTACCATTTCCGGGATCTCCAGCCCCGCATGGGGTATTGGCGCCATCACAACGGCAGGTTCACTGCCACGCGACGCGTCCCGCGGATACTTTGACCTGACGATCACAGTCAAAGACGTGCTGCCGAGCGACGTAGGCCTCAAACCGAAAGAGTCCAATCTCAACCAGAGAATCAGCCTTTTCCTGACTGACCTGAGCTCATCCGAAGCCGTCGGAACGAATCCAGCCGGAACAACCGCGATTGAGTTTTATATCGAGTACCGGGATGACGTGCTGTCGGAGATCAACTCCCAGGGCAATTACGATCTGACTTTCTATCCCCGCATCCGGCAGGTCAATGGCAGCGGCCTCGCGAACCTTATCGATCGCAGCACGGACAAGAAGTCCCTGAAAGTCCGGGTAAAGTATTACGAGGATACGGTCGCGAAAGGGGACCCGGTCGACAACACTATCCTGGTCAATCCGACTGTCGCGAATGAAGCACCCGCGAATCTGTCGATTCTTTCCAGCCACAAGCAACTTAGCATCAGCTTTGAGAGGAAATCAT
>CAWUNT010000333.1:0-2922 GCA_963923405.1 uncultured bacterium
GGCTCGGAGATGTGTATAAGAGACAGCGTCAAATGCCCGTTGAGTCCAGACCGGACGTTCCTGACGCAAGTCGGCGGGGATTTTGATCTCAAGGAAATGGATAAGGATATGGTTCGCGTTTGAATAAAGCTCGAAAACCTTGTCATGATCCCCTGCCGCCAGCCATTGGACGGCGCGGGTCTCAACCATCACATTCCCATAATCCTCAATAATTATGGCGGCTTGTGATGGCATCGACTTGACGAGGCGTGGGACCTTCACCCCGTGAACAGCCAGGACGTTGGCGATTTCCAGCCAGTCATAGCGTCCCTCGCCCAGCGCGCGGGCGTCGTTTCCAGAAAGCTGCATCAGGACGACAGGTTTTGCGAGTGAGGGAGACTTGATGCGGTAATAACTCCGGTCAGATCCATCGCCTGCCAGCCATTCAATCGTCAGTTCCTCAATGCCCAGGGCGGCTTTCAGTTCGTCCGGGGTTGGCGGCGGAAGCGCGCCGGTCGGAATCGGAGTGGGGAGCATTTTGTTTTCCTTAACGTCTGAGCCTTCCGGTCGTGGATCGCGAGCCTCAGGAGAAACGTCATAAGGTGACAAAGTCAAGTTGTGGCCCCATCGTTATATTGATCGTGTCATTTCTCGCCTGAAAGAGCTCTCCATCCACCGTGTAACGGCGCTGCGGCGTTGCCTGGATCGCTATCTCTCCGGCACAGATCCGCTGTTGCCACAAATTCATGCGCAATGCGGTTCCTGCCAGCATTACAGGCAACTGCCACAGGATTTTGGACTCATCCAACTGGAAGCTGATGCATTCCATCTTATCAGGATTTTTCTCCAACAGGGTAAAGACACGGGCTCCAAGAGGCATTCTCTGAAGGGTCGAGCACATGACCGCGGCGGCCGGCCCGCGCAGAGGCCTGCCAGTTTTCGGACTCAAGAGGTACTCTTGTTGATTGACCACGGACTCGAAAAGGTCGCGGTTGAACCAGGCGGCCCAGTACAATCGCAAGATCAGCAAGACTGAGCCGACCGCATTGGTTTTGTTGCGATAGAAAAGCTCAAGGAAATTCGCAACGATTCCGTCGCCGAACATGAATCCGTATGTCCCGTCCACCTCAATGGTACGGGTTCTCTTGACCTCGAATTCAACTCCCGCGCTATGCTGTTCAACCAATCGAAACAGCACATCCTCCGGCGTCCCGTGGATACCGAGATTGGTTCTGAGGACGTTGATGGTGCCGCCACCGAGGATCGCGATCTTGGGCAAGGGTTGGTCGCCGTAGCAACGGATGAAAGCCGTCAGGGTCCGGCTGATGGTACCGTCGCCACCGTTGATGGCGAGGATCTCGACCTCTCTCGACTTGAACTCGGCGGCGACAGATTCCAGTTCGGCGATTGAGTTGGTGACAGCCAACTGCCCGCGTTGACCGAGTATGTATCCGAGCACCTTGTGGCGCTCAGGATTTCGTTTGTTCAGTTTGGAATGTGGATTTGTTACGATCCCGATTCCTGGCATACTTTCGACCTGCTTCAGGGTGGTTTTTCGTGGCAAACCGGGCACTTCCAGCCAATGTCTCACCGTTGCAGCTCTATCTGCAAGAGGTTGCTCGCCATCCTTTGCTCGATCCTGAGGAAGAGTACGAACTCGCGGTCAGGCATTTTGAGGAGGGCGATGTTCATGCTGCCCACCGATTGATCACCGCCAACCTTCGCCTGGTTGTGAAAATTGCCAATGATTTCCGGCGAGCGCAGGAAAACACGCTGGATCTGATCCAGGAGGGCAACTACGGCCTCATGCAGGCTGTGAAGCGTTACAACCCCTACAAGGGCGTCAAGTTGTCCAGTTACGCCGCATGGTGGATCCGCGCGTACATCCTCAAGTACCTCATGGACAACAAGAGCCTGGTCAAAATGGGCACCACGGCCGCCCAAAGGAAGCTTTTCTTCAATCTGCGCAAGGAGGCCGAGAAGCTCCTCGCCGAATACGACCGGGTGGACACGAAACTGCTGGCAAGCAACCTCAACGTCAAGGAACGTGACGTCATTGAGATGCAGCAGAGGCTGGCTGCCCCGGACATGTCTCTTGATGAGCCTGTTTCGGAAGACTCAGAAGTAACGCGCGGCGCGACCGTGGCTTCCCAGGAAGAGAGCGTCGAAGACCTGCTCGCGAAAAAGGAAGTACAGGCGCTTTTCAAGAAGCATCTTGAGGAATTCAAGAAGCGACTGTCGGGAAGAGACCTCGAATTGTTCGAGGACCGTCTGCTGAGCATTCAGCCGATGACGCTGCAGGAATTTGGCGATCGTTATGGAATAACGCGCGAAAGGGCACGTCAAATTGAGGCGCGGGTAATGCAGAAACTCAAGGATTTCGTCCACGAAAAAGGCTTTGCCTGAGCATTCCGAGTTGGGCCACGGTCTCATTGCGTCGCAGCTCTTCTCTCTTTTTCGCGACAGCGGCTCCGTCTGTCACGGCATCGGCGGCACTGGTAATCTCTCCGTCTTCCCCGGCCAGAAGGTGTTTTGGAATCTCCGAAAGAAAACGCGACGGTTTTCTTGTCAAAGTTCCCATCCTTGAAGAGCGGTCGAGCGCGTAGGACAGGAAAAGACGTTCTTTCGCGCGGGTCAAGGCGACGTAAAATAGCCGTCGCTCCTCGGCAATTCCCGGCTCTCCCAGATCGACGCTGTTTTTGTGGGGTAAAAGCTCTTCTTCAACCCCGACAACAAAGACAACGGGGAACTCAAGCCCCTTTGCCGCGTGGACGGTCATCAGTGAAATCACATCTGCGGGATTGTTTTCGTCTTCCTTGTCACGATCGTCTTCCCCCGACAACATGATCCGGTCCATGAAAGCCGACCAGTCGACTTTGCAACCGGTTGCCTGGCCATGGCTCGAGGCAACTGACTTGGCCGCATTGGAGAGCCAGGACGGCA
>CAWUNT010000334.1:0-2921 GCA_963923405.1 uncultured bacterium
CAGGCGCCATCGAGGCGGGAGGCTACCGCTACCGTTTCAACCGGAAAAATCCGGCGGCGATCGGTCGCCTCGAAATTCCGGGCGTCGCGTCAGGGGAATTCACGACCATCAATGACGACGGCGGTTTCGCGGTGTGGTTGCGGCCGCCGTGGCGATATCCCGTCATCAGGCGATCGGATGAAGATCTCGAGGGCGCCGTTGAAAGTTGGCGCGCTGGTCCGGTGCGCAGCATCGTTGCCGTCGGCACCAAATACTCGGCAGTCTGGAGCCTCGTTAAGGCCCATTTGTTCAGCGAACTTGTGTTCTACCGTGACCGTTTTCAAATCCCGTCGGTGGTCGACATCCCGTTCTCGCCGGGAAAACTCCTGGGACGCGGGAGTGGATTTGCCTACGGCCTGCGT
The DNA here is from genome assembly GCA_963923405.1 of uncultured bacterium. Taxonomy (GTDB): domain Bacteria; phylum Bdellovibrionota_B; class Oligoflexia; order Oligoflexales; family RGVZ01; genus RGVZ01. The sequence continues at coordinate 402 of CAWUNT010000334.1, forward strand.
CTCGAAGGCAACGTCGCCCCCGAGGTCCAGCGGGACACCGGGGGCCGGGCGCGCGTATCCGTGGCGCACTCCTCGGGGCTGGTATTGTCGGCATCGGTAGACCCGGCTTTGGCGCAGGCCGGGACCCTGCCCCAGGTGTGGCGGCGTGGCCAGGCGGGCGATGACGGAACCGTCCCGGACCACGTCGCCCGATGGTTTGCGGACACCGGCGCAACCACCGGATTTTTCGTGGATATCAGCCAGATGCGACGCGGACGGTATGATTTCGCCCTTGACTTGGAAAGTCGGGCTGGGGCAAATGAGACTCATACTGATTTCCTGACCTGTAAGTCAGTCTGGACGCCGGTGACCCCCACTCAAACGAGCCGTCCAGTCACGAAGCAAGATTAGAAGCGCATCACGAACAAATGACCGGACGCCACGGCGTCCACGTAATGAAATCCCGAGGATTTTTCATGCCCAGCAAACCAAAGTCCGACGGCGGAAAAGCCGGTCGCGACCACGACAAGCAAACCAAGTCACACGCTCACGACGAGGAATCCATGTCCCACCAGGAAGATTTCATCGACCACCACGAAGCCACGGAACCGGACGCATACACAGGCCCGGCCCACGGCGGACCGGACCATGCGACTGGATCGTCGGCCCTGAACCTGAATGTGTCCAAAGCCCTGCGCAAGCGCCTTGAGCTCAGCGCCCAGGACGAAGGCATCAGTGTCGAGGACCTGGCCTCGGAACTCCTGGCCGAGGGATTGGTGTTGCGCGCCTGGGAAATCGTCGAGCGCAAGAGCGCCATGCGCGGCGGCGGCAGTCCCGTGCAACAACACCAGCAACAGCAACGCCAGGGCAACGTCCGCCACGGTGGCGGCCATCAGGGCAACCATCAGGGACACAAACAAGGCGGCGGCGGCAACAAGCACGGCGGTGGCCGCATGAACAAGCGCCATGCCGCGCATGCCGCGTCGCTGAACCTCATGGAAGACAAGGCAGCCTTCCTCGAATACGTCCGCAACCAGGAACGCAAGAACCACAACAGATAGAAGACAGGATTCTTCGGCCTGCGGCCTCAGAATGACGCGGAATTGTCATCCTGAGGGCGCAACCGTCATCCTGAGGGCGCAACCGTCATCCTGAGGGCGAAGCCCGAAGGATCCTCTCCTCATGAGCCTCTCTCCCCCAGAAACAAAAAAGCCAGGCATCACTGCCTGGCTTCTTTTTTCCGATCCACCTGTGGACCGGCAAATCACGAATCCGTTTGGATTAGTGGTTTGCCTTTTCCTTCAGGTTCTTGAGCGGACGGATTTTAACGACGTTGCGAGCCGGCTTGGCCTTGAACGTGGTTTCTTCGCCCGTGAACGGGTTGATGCCTTTGCGAGCCTTGGTGGCCGGCTTGTGCACGCGGGTGACCTTCATCATGCCTGGGATAACGAACGTGCCCGGGCCCTTCTTGCCAATGTCCATGCCCATCATTTCGCCGAGGGTGTTGAACATGTTGCCAACGTCCTTGCGGGACAGACCGGTCTGGGTAGCGATCACGGTCATGATGTCGCTCTTGGTGCGCGGACGCGAGGTGTGCGGAATCGGACCAACTTTAACCGGCTTCGCTGCCGTCTTGGTGGTCTTGCCCTTTGCAACAGTCTTCGTGGTCTTCTTTGCTTTCTTCTTTGCCGCCATCTTTTTAGCTCCTCCATGGATGTCAGATGAACGTGATCTAAAAAAGATAGGGCGCAACTATCTAAAAATCAAGGCTCAAACTGATTAATGTGCGTGTTTTCCAGAAGTCGCGCTTTGCCACGAGGAAGGATGCTCGATCATGTAGCGCACGATTCCGTGACGCAAATGCTCCTCAAGCAGTTCTGCCGCAAGCATTTGCTCGAGATTGCGAATGAGTTGACGGCCCTGCGGATCCAGAGATTCGAGGTACCTTTGCTTGAGTTGGGCATATTGCCCGGGCGCGCCGGTCTTGATTTTTTTCAGCTCTTCCGCGGCAATCAGGCGCATTTTTGACAACAAGGCGTCCTGCACCGACTCTGCCTGAGGTTCTTCCGTACGCGCGATTTGCGGCGCCGGGGCTTTCGCCACGGGGGTAATTTCCCGCGCGCGCGGGAGTTCCGCGGTACTGTTTGACTCCGGCAATGACGCGCGAGACGGATGCAGCGACCAGATCAGACGCACGCAACTCGTGGCAGAATGCGGCTCGAACAATACGGGAGCATCGTCAACATTCGACGACAGCCAGCCTTGATCGACCAGTTTACGCCCGAGGGTCGCGAGAGGTTTCAACGTATCAGCCAACGCCTCACCCTCCGCGAGGGCGACCTCGGTCTCAACACAACCATCCTGACGGATCCACGAGAACTTCCAACGCGCGGCCGCCTCAACCACGATCAACCACCCACGTTCCGCGCCATCGAGTTCGTCCCACAACCGCCGCGGGACGACAATCGCGGGCTCACAATCCCCGTGGCCCAACAAGCGGGACAACATTCCATCCCGCGTCGTCAGCGTCGCGACATAATT
>CAWUNT010000335.1:0-2911 GCA_963923405.1 uncultured bacterium
CGTCTGCCTTGCTGGTCAGGTCCGGCAGGGCGACTTTCGGCAAGTCCAGATGGGACAGTGTCTCGAAACTGGCCTGGACTGTGATGTCCTTGCCGCGGACCTGGTAGGTGAACTTGTCGCTTGCGTAAGCGCGCCGTGTATCCTCCCAGTGCTGAAGTTGCTTCAGCAGTTCCGGCGGGAGTTTTGCCCAAAGGGTCTTGGCGCTGGAGGTAAGAGCGGCGGCCGACTTCTCGTCGCCGTTTTCGCGGCAGATCGCCGCTGCGCGGTCGAGGGCTTCAGCATCCCGCGTGACGCGAATATGTGATTCGTTGGCATCGTGATAAGCGCGGACAGCCCGCGAAATATCAGCCAGATAGGTCGCGCGCCCGGCGGGTATAAGGCTTTCCCGGCGTGTGGATTCGATCGCGACAGGGCGTTCGTGAACGAGGCGGAATCTTGATTCACCTGCCTTGTCGTTCAATTTGGTGACAAGGGCCTTGTACAGGCCGTTGGTGCCGTCGTCGTTGAACCGGCTTGCGATGGTTCCATAGACCGGAAATTCCTTGTCGTCCATGCGAACGCCTTTGAATCGCGACCTGCGCAGGGTCGTCCGGATGTCGCGGATCGCGTCGAGGGACTGGGCGCGCTCGAACTTGTTGACGGCGATGAAGTCCGCGAAATCGAGCATGTCGATTTTCTCAAGTTGCGTGGCTGCGCCATATTCGGCGGTCATGACATAGAGGGTCACATCCGCGACGTCGAGGATTCCGGTATCGCCCTGGCCGATGCCACTGGTCTCGACGATGATGAAATCGAACGGCTGTGTCTTCATCAGCGACAGCGCGTCACGAGTGACGGCGGCGATTTCCTTGCCAGACCCGCGAGTCGCGAAACTGCGCAGAAAAATCCGCTGGTCGCTGGCTGCATTGAACCGGATGCGGTCGCCGAGCAGGGCGCCTCCCGTTTTCTTTTTTGACGGGTCGATGCAAACGAGGCCGATCCGCGCATCCGGATTGTCCAATAGGAAACGCAGCAGCAATTCGTCGGTCAGGGAGCTTTTGCCGGCCCCGCCAGTGCCAGTAATTCCGAGTACCGGGATGTTGCGTTTCGCGTGTTTTGATCCAGTGCTGAGTTTTTCCACGGATTCCGCGACGGACCATTTGCCGCTCTCGAGAAGGGTCAGTGCGCGCGCCAGTTTCGTCGTCGAGGTGGCGCCGGAGTCGACCCAGTGGCTGATTTCTCGATCAGCGGAGTGCAGCATGTGGCCGATGATCCCGTCGAGCCCAAGTTGCGTTCCGTCTTCGGGGCTGTAGATCTTGGTGATTCCGGCGGATTCAAGTTCCGCGATTTCCTTGAGGGTGATGACGCCACCGCCGCCGCCGAAGATTTTGATGTCCCGGCCCCCGTTGGCGTCGAGGAGTTGGCGGACGTACTTGAAGAACTCCATGTGGCCGCCCTGGTAACTTGAAATGGCGACGGCGTGGGCGTCTTCCTGGATCGCGGCTTCTGCGACTTCCGCGGCGGAACGGTTGTGGCCAAGGTGGATGACTTCGGCGCCACGGGATTGAAGGAGACGACGCATGATGTTGATGCTGGCGTCGTGGCCATCGAAGAGGGCTGTGGCGGTGATGAAACGCAGTTTATGGCGCGGTGTATAAGACTGCAGCACTTCAGTGGAGGGGGTCTGATTGTTTCCGCGTGCGGTCATGCTTCAAATCCTCTTAACTTGCTCTGCGCCATCATGATATTGGCCTCAAGGGGTAAGGACCCTTATTGTTAACAGATGTTCGTGGGTTATGGCACAAAATCCCGTTTCCGAAGGTAAACCGTCCGAAGGGGACCGTTCCGGGGGCACTCCTGCCGCCGGGCGCCTGTCGTTTGACAACACCGAAATCGCTTTCCGGTCGTTGTCGGACGCGGAGTTGATCCGGGCTTACACCCTGTTTCAGATGATCGGGATCCGCAGTCTGGTCAAGGTCGGGCCCAAGATCGTGACGGCAGCCATCAACTGGCGCCTGCCCGTTCAAGGGCTGATCAAGCACACGATTTTCAAGCACTTTTGCGGGGGCGAATCGATTGAGGATTCCCGTCCCATGGTGGATCGCCTGGGGCGTTTTAATGTCGGCACGATCCTCGACTACTCGGTCGAGGGTGGGCGGAGCGAAAGGGAATTTGAGTCTGCGGCCAAGGAGGTCATGCGGACCATTGAGGCGGCGGCGGCAGATCGCCGGATTCCCTTCAGCGTTTTCAAAGTGTCGGCGGTGGGGGCCTATCGGGTTCTCGAGGCGGCATCAGTCGGGGATTCGGGCGGCAAGCCAGTCCCGGAACGCTTGAAGACAGACTACGCGCGGGTTCATCAGCGGGTTCAGAAGATTTGCCAGTTGGCCGCTGAGAAAAACGTCCGGATCATGATTGATGCCGAGGAAACTTGGATCCAGGGCGCAATCGACTGCATGGCTGAAGAGATGATGGCTCGCTACAACCGCGACGGCCGGATCATTGTGTTCAATACCGTCCAGCTATACCGGACCGGGCGTATGTCGATGATGCAGGAACTGCTGGACAGGGCCAAGGCCGGCAATTTCAAGGTGGGCTTGAAACTGGTGCGCGGCGCGTACATGGAAAAAGAGCGCGCCCATGCCGCAAGGAAGGGGCTCCCCTCACCTATCCAGCCGGACAAGGCGGCCACAGACTCGCAGTACGATGAGGCCGCTGCGTGGTGCCTGGATCACATCGAACGCGTCTCGATCTTTGCCGGGACACACAATGAGAAATCCTGTCATGCGATTGCCGGGGGTATGGCGCAACGCGGAATCGCGAGGAATGATGACCGGATATGGTTCTCGCAACTTCTGGGGATGAGTGACCACTTGTCATTCAACCTCGCTGCCGCAGGGTACAACGTGGCCAAATACGTCCCCTACGGACCGGT
>CAWUNT010000336.1:0-2906 GCA_963923405.1 uncultured bacterium
CTCGGCGGCAAGGTCCCCGCCCTTCTGACTGGCATTGACGCCTTCGCCGGTCCCGTGGCTCACAACGTCGCTGCGCGCGGATTCCGTGAAATTACCGGCCGGACGGCAGCCCGACACAACGATTTGCAGCCCTGCCGCAAACAGGATCGCGTTATTTTTGGCGCTCGAAAATTTCACTTGGACCCCCTTGATTGCGTGAATTATCGGCTTTTGCGCGGACGGACTGCAGCCCCCGGCAAATCCTGATGGATTACGGCGACATGGAGGTGGTAATTTCTCCCTGAAGTTCAACTTTTTTTGACTCTTTATCGACGCCGGCAGGGGGCCACTCCGATGACCATGAAATCCCAGCACGCATCGCGTCCAGCAGTCCTTGTGACGGGCGGGTGTGGATACATCGGCAGCCATGTGGTCCGTCAACTGGTCGAATCCGGTTGCCATCCAGTTGTCATCGACAACCTCACGACAGGTTTTCGCGAACTTCTCGTTGAAGGTGCGACGCTCCTCGTCGGCGACTGCGCCGACCAGCGCGTGGTCAAGGATGCAATCCGGGAATTCAACATCAAGACCGTCATGCACTTCGCCGCGTCGGCGCTCGTGCCGGAATCCGTCGCGCAGCCCGTGAAGTATTATGACAACAATGTTCGCGGCAGCCTGTCGCTCATCACTGCCTGCGTTGAGTCGGGCGTCCAGAATTTCATCTTCTCTTCGACCGGATCGGTCTACGGGGAATCGGCGCCTGTGCCTGCGGCCGAGCATCACGATACGCATCCAACCAATCCGTATTCGCGCTCCAAAATGATGACCGAGTTGATGCTGCGTGACATCGCCGACGCCACAGGCCTCAAGTATGTCATCCTGCGTTACTTCAACGTTGCCGGCGCGGATCCCAAGGGACGCCAAGGCCAGCGATCGCGCAACGCGACGCACCTCATCAAGATCGCCAGCGAGGTCGTGTGCGGCAAGAGGGCGTCTCTAAGTGTTTTTGGCACGGATTACGACACGGCGGACGGCACCGGCGTGCGCGATTACATCCACGTTGAGGACCTTGCCTCGGCCCATCTCGCGGCGATGCGACACCTCGACGCAGGCGGCAAGTCCGATACGTTCAACTGCGGATACGGTCACGGTTTCTCAGTGCTGGAGGTCATCAAGGCCGTCGAGGAAGTGACGGGCCGCCCGCTGAAGGTGGTCATGGCGCCGCGCAGGCCCGGCGATATTTCCGCGTCGGTGGCCGACAACCGCAAGATCATCGAAGTCCTGAAGTGGAAACCCAGGTTCGATGACTTGCGGGTCATTGTCAGCCACGCGATCGCGTTCGAGAAAAAGCTGGCTTGAATCAGTTCAGGGTACGCATGCCCCGGCGCGTCCACGTCGCCAGGTCCCCAGTCAGGCCGCTCGGATGATTCGCGGGAATCATGTGGTCTTCCGGCTCGATCGTTGACTCGGGGCGACAGTCGTCCGCCTCAAGGCACGCCTTGGCCGTCTCGTATCCCTTCGCGATCTGCTCCGGGAAATCAAACTGCGGCTGCAGCAAGTAGGAAGACATCTCGGCGGTCATGGTCACCTCGAAGTCGAGGAACCACTTCGCGCGATCGGCCAGGGGCGTGATCTCGACGAGGCTCAACTGGGACATGAGCTTGTCCACCATCTGCATGAACGGCGCGCGGCCGGTGCTCATGGTGTACAGGGCCGGAAGCGCGCGCTTGATATCCTGGACAGGAACGTCCATGACCGCGCCGCCCCAGTAAGAACGCTTGGTCAGGGCTGGCAGGTTGCCCTCTCCCGAACGGATGATTTTTTCCGGTGCCGGCTCGACGAACGGCTCGAAGTAAGTCGGTTCGGACACGGAGGCGAGGACGGCCATGCGCATGTCTGCGTTGGTCTCGACCAGGCGCTGGTCGCACAGGAGCGCGCTCCGCGGAACAGCCCGCAGGATTTCCATCATCTGCCTGTCGACGAAATACGTGCACGCGCGGCCCAGGTTCTGACCATCCTTCGTGACCGTGAAGTCGTTCAAGTTGAACACGCGGTCCTTGAGTCCGCGCAGCGGCTGGTTGGAGCGCACGTTGAGCGCCTCGTAATTGCCGGCGACGATCAGTGTCGGGATCTTCGGCACACACTCCTCACCGTCGAGTACGACGTCGAGAAGGTGGTTCAGGGACGCGTGATCGGCCTCGGTCGGAAGGCCGGCCAGGACCATCGCGTTCTTTTGCGGTGACTCGTTGACGACGGTGCGGTCGAACTTGCGGAAGCCGTCCTCGATGATCTTCAAGCTCTCTTCGCTGAACCCGCGGCAACCCATCGCCGCCGCGAGGACGGAACCGGAACTGGATCCTGATACCATGACGCGGCCTTCGCGCATCGCGGGCAAGGACTCGTAAGCCGCGCGCATCGCGCCGACGTCCCACGCCATCTGCGTGCCTTTTCCGGCGAACACGAGGAGCATGCGGTCCGCGCCCGTCGGGTCATTGGCCTCGCCGGTCGCGCGCACGGACGGGATTCTGGTAACCCCAGTCACCACGATCGCGCTCACGGCAGCGATCGCGCTGATGATTTTCTTGCTGTTCAATTTACGGAAGCTTTTCATTTCTGCCCCCTTTCGCCATTCGCGGCTACGTTCGTCGACGCCGGTGTCGGCGCCGGGTTCAGTTTGGTCTCGAGAAACAGCCATCCACCCGTCAGGTCCAGGCCTTGGAGTTCCAGCGATCCAAGTTTCGCCAGGTCTCCCGGCAATTGTCCCAGCGTGATGCGCTTGTCCATGCCGGAACCGCTGTTGAAGTAATAGTCGATCGCGCGCTTCGCCATGCGAGACGGCTCTGACGCTGGCGGCAGCGGCAGGACTTCAACCTCGCCCTGGCGTTTGAGGCGGATCGTGTTGTCGCCCTCACGCGTCACGGCAAAGC
>CAWUNT010000337.1:0-2901 GCA_963923405.1 uncultured bacterium
GCGTCTTCAACATGTTGAGCGCCGCCACGTTTTTCTCCCGGGCGACTTCACTGGCATATTCCAGAGCCTGCTCGTTGCCCGACCTGATGTTGCGGTCCGCCAGCAAGAGGATTCCGCTGGTCGCGGCCATCGCGCCGACCAGGACGTACACAATGTTGCCATCCCGATGACCGGTGCCAAATGGCACCATCAAGCGACTGGCCACCGGTTGCGGTACCGGCTTCGACACATGTCTCAACATCGATTTCAAGCCTGTCTTCAACCGCCCGGCCTCCCTCGCCCTTTGGCAAGGGAATATCGGACATATCCAGGCTGATTTTTAGTGACGGCCAAAAACGCCCGTCATGACACGGCAAGTTGCCGCAATGACAAGACTATCCAGGGAGCCCCGTCAGAAGAACCCGAGTTTTTTCGGATTGTAACTGACCAGCATGTTCTTCACCTGCTGGTAATGGTCCAGCATCATCTTGTGCGTCTCACGCCCGATGCCTGATTGCTTGTAGCCACCGAACGTCGCGTGCGCCGGGTACGCGTGGTAACAGTTGGTCCACACGCGGCCTGCCTCGATGCCGCGGCCGAAACGGTACGCCGTGTTCAGGTCGCGCGTCCACACGCCGGCGCCCAGGCCATAAAGGGTGTCATTCGCGATCGCCAGCGCCTCTTCCTCGTTCTTGAACGTGGTCACGGAAACGACCGGCCCGAATATCTCCTCCTGGAAGATGCGCATCTTATTGTGCCCCTTGAACACCGTCGGCTCGACGTAATAGCCGCCGGCAAGTTCACCCGCCAGGTGCGCGCGCCGGCCGCCGGTCAGGCACTCGGCGCCTTCCTGACGACCGATATCCATGTAGCCCATGATCTTGTCGACCTGTTCCATCGACGCCTGCGCGCCAATCATGGTCGACTCGTCGAGAGGATGCCCCTGCTTCACTTTCTTCACGCGCTCCACCGCGCGCGCGATGAATTCCCCGGCGATCGACTCGTGCACCAGAGCCCGCGACGGGCATGTGCAGACCTCGCCCTGGTTCAAGGCGAACATCGTGAATCCCTCGAGCGCCTTGTCAAAGAAGTCGTCATCTTTTTCCATGACATCGGCGAAGAAAATGTTCGGCGACTTGCCGCCAAGTTCCAGCGTCACGGGAATCAGGTTTTTCGAGGCGTACTCCATAATGAGACGCCCCGTCGTCGTCTCGCCGGTGAACGCGATCTTGGCGATGCGCTTGTTGCTGGCGAGAGGCTTGCCCGCCTCCAGGCCAAACCCGTTGACGATGTTCAGCACGCCCGGAGGCAACAGGTCACCGACCAGTTCCGCCCACAACAAGATACCGGCCGGGGTTTGTTCCGCGGGCTTCAGCACCACGCAATTGCCGGCGGCCAGGGCGGGCGCAAGTTTCCACGCCGCCATCAGCATCGGGAAATTCCACGGGATGATCTGCCCGACGACGCCCAGCGGTTCGTGGAAATGATAGGCGACCGTATCGTGGTCGATCTCGCCGATCGAGCCTTCCTGGGCGCGGATGCAACCGGCGAAGTAACGGAAATGATCGATCGCGAGGGGCACGTCAGCGGCCATCGTCTCGCGGACGGGCTTGCCGTTGTCCCAGGTCTCGGCCACCGCCAGCATCTCGAGGTTCTGTTCCATGCGGTCGGCGATCTTCAGCAGGATGTTGCTGCGATCGGCCGGGGACGTCCGCGCCCAGGCGGCCTTGGCCTTGTGCGCGGCGTCGAGGGCCAGTTCGATGTCGTTGTGGTCCGACCGCGGGATTTCGCAGAACGCCTTGCCCGTCACCGGGGTCAGGTTCTCGAAGTATTTCCCCGATTTCGGGGCGGTCCATTCCCCGCCGATGAAATTCCCGTAACGGGACTTGAACTGGACCGGCGATCCTTTTTCGTTCGGATTCGGGTGCTTCTTCATCTGGACCTCCCAAAATCATGGCTGAAAGGCTATCATGCCCCCTTGCCATGGAAATTCCATACGAAAAACTCGAACCAGACACGCTGCGCCGCGTGATCGAGGAGATTGTTTCCCGCGAGGGAACCGATTATGGCGAGCACGTCTACACGCTTGCCGAGAAGGTCGACCAGGCGTTGAGCATGTTGCGGATTCGCAAAGCCGCGCTGGTTTTTGACCAGGCGACGGAGACCGTGAACCTTGTCAGCCGGTAGCCTTCAATTCGACATCAACTCGAAAAAACAGGTTATTTCCCTGTTGCTGGCCGCGCTCGACAAGGAGTGCGCAGCACTCGATGCCTCTCTCGAGGCCGCAGTCGACGCGGCGACCAACGAGGAGAGCAAACCGGAAAACGAATACGACACGCGAGCCCTCGAGGCCTCGTACCTTGCCGGCGCGCAAAAGGAACGCCTCGAGGAACTGAGGGGCATGCGCCTGGCGCTGGCATCGATGCCCGTGCGTTCCCACGCTCCGGACGGCCCCGTCCAGGCAGGTTCCATCGTCGAACTGGAATGCGATGGTGTCCCGTCAGTTTGTTTCCTGCTCCAATTCGCGGCCGGATATTCCATCGACTTCAAGGGAACGAAAATCCGGACCGTCACGACGCAGTCGCCCCTGGGTCGGGCGATGATTGGCAAGGCTTCTGGTGACGTGATCGCGATCGAGGTCGGCAGCCCCGGACCCGGGCAGAGCAAGGGGCACGACCGGGAATACGAAATCGCGGCGGTCTGGTGAGCCAGCCCGGCCAGTTTTCAGCGGAAATTTGCGGCCCCATCGGGTAGATTCCCTGGTCAGTTTCAGGGATTTGAACCGGAGCGCGGCGGGTTGGCTAAAAAACCAATAAAAATAGTTACTTGGAATGTCAATTCGGTCTCTCAGCGCCTGGACCGGATGCTGGCCTTTCTGGATCGCGAGGCCCCGGACTTCCTCTGCCTGCAAGAACTCAAGGG
>CAWUNT010000338.1:0-2888 GCA_963923405.1 uncultured bacterium
CTACCGAACGGAGTTCCCAGTCGTGCTGGCCGGTGACGCTGTCAACCTTGCGCCACTCGGCTTCAGGTTGGCCAGGATAGCTCACTAGAACATTGCCGTAATCCCAGGATTCCTCGAGCGAGGCACGACTCCAGTATGAAAGCGCGATGTTCTGCGCGCCCTTGAGCGGGATTTCGCGAAGTGTCATGCGACGTCTTGCATCGGACGGATACGGACCAGGGCCATCACTGAATACGGGGCCTCGCACGGGATCATTTTCGATCGTCCAAGGCGTGTTCCCGGCGGTCCCGTTCATCGAAGTTCCATCCAGTAACCGGATCTGGCGAAGTGGAATCAGTTTCAACTCGACGGGATCGGAGTGCCACGACTGGTTTCCGGCATCGTCGAATGCGCGCAGGGCAATCCATCCGGAGTATCCGGCAGGCAATGACGTCATGTCAGTGAAGGCCCGGCTGTTCTCCGTGCGCACCGTCACGGTTATCTCCGTTGCGCTGTCCCAGTCGCTTTGTGTCACGATGCGGCCCGGGGAAATCCTGACGCGGTATCCCGAGGCTGATCCCCTTTCTCCATCGTCACCTGACAGTTGCCAGCTCAACATGGCGGAGGTGACTCCGCGCTGGGATACCTGGACATCCCGTGGGACTGATGGTGGCGTTGTATCCGCCGGGGCATTCAGTCCTCCAGGCGCGCTGACAATACCGCCGGTGCTGACGCGGCCCGCGATGGTCTGGCGCGCATTGACGCCGTCAAGCAGGCGGGATTTCAACGAGAGCCCTGACGCCCCCGGAAACCTGGCTTTCATCAGCGCGAGGATGCCGGTGACGTGAGGCGTTGCCATTGAGGTTCCGCTCAACCTGCCGTAGTTGTTGCCTGGCAACGTGGAAAGGATGTCAACACCGGGCGCCGCGACATGGACGGTGCGCGCGCCCGTGTTTGAGAACCAGGCGATATTTCCGTTGATGTCAACGGCGGCGACACTGATGACATTCGGGACCGCGTAATTTGCCGGATAGGACGGGTTCGCGTCGTTGTCGTTTGAATCATTGCCAGCCGCGGCGACAAACAGGCTGCCGGCATCACTGGCCTGCTTCAGGGCAGATTCCATCAAAAGCGAGTAACCACCGCCGCCCCAGCTGTTGTTGGTCGCGAACATTCCCATGCGGGTGGCGTATTCGAGGGCAAGGATTGCGTCACTCACAGTACCAGTGCCGTCAGCCGCGAGAAATTTCAGTGGTACAACCGAAACCCGCCAGTTGACGCCGGTGACGCCGGAGTTGTTGTTGCCGGCAGCGCCGATGGTTCCGGCCACATGCGTGCCGTGTTTGTTGTCGTCTGTCGCGTTGTTGTTGTTGGCGACGAAATTCCAGCCGCGCCAGTCGTCGATATAGCCGTTGTTGTCGTCGTCAATGGCGTTGGTGCGGCGATCCCGGCCTTGGGCGTCGCGGCCCGACTCGCCGGGATTCGTCCAGCAATTGATCCGCAGATCCTCGTGATCGCAGTCGATCCCGGTGTCGATGATACCAACGACGACTGCCGGTGACCCGGTCGTCTGGTCCCAGGCGGGTACAGCGCCGACGTCGACGGACGTCGCGCTGTTAGACAGGCCCCAGAGTTCGGAGAACCGCGGGTCATTGGGCATGGCGATGGCCTTGACGACGTAATCCGGTTCAACCACGTCAACGCGTCCATCGCTGCGCAGGAAGTCAATGACGGCGGCCATGTGCCGGTCATCGGCCGCGTCCGGGAATTCGACATTGACGACATTGGAGAGTGTCATTTCTTTCTTGATCGTTCCGCCCGCGGCACGGATCGGGGCTCCGAGATTGGCTGAGCCGGACATCTTCGCGGTGGTCGTGATTTTTGCGATTGGCTCTCTCATGCGCACATTCAGGGAGTTTTTAGTGCGGCCTTTTTGGAGGGCTTTGCCTGACTTGCTCGAGGCATAAACCTTTGCCGGCATCGCCCTGTAGCGATCGAGGACTTTTTTGAAAACATCACGCAACTGCGCTTCATCGCGTTCGCTGGCAATCGGGCCTGTTGCTTGTCCTCTTGTCGCGGAGGATGACGGAGAGCCATTGCCGGATTTTCCGGTGAATGGTTTGCAAGATTGAAGGGACGTTGCAATGAGGGATGTCGCGAAAAATGCGACGGAAACGACGACACGCCTGGATGTTTTCGCGCGCATTTGAGGACTCTCCCTGATCAAGAGTCTTTGTCGGTCTTTCAAGGGGCATGGTGAGTCGCCGAGGATATTCCCCGGGGAATATTGCTCGGCAAGGGTCTATATTCCCCGGGGGACCGGTGGTTTTTTGGCGTTATCCCAGGGCGACTTCGCGGAACAGGCTGGCGAGTCTGGATGCGATGATCTGATTTGAAAACTCGTGCCGGACGCGATCTGAGGCGGCGACGCGCAAGGAGGCGGTGAGGGATTCGTCGTCTGCCAGGGCGCGGATCGATTGGCGCAGGGCATCGACATTTCCTTCCGGGAACACAAGGCCGGTGTTGGCGATCACGTTCGGGATTTCGCCAGAACTCGATCCAATGCAAACGGCGCCGGCCGCCATGGCCTCGATGAGTACGCGGCCAAACTGTTCTTTCCAGTTGGGGCGCGTATGCGACGGCAGGCACAGGGCGTCGATCGCGCGCAGCCACAGGGCGATGTCGCGGGATTTTACTTGTGGAACGAACTTCACGCGGTCGGGGAGGAGTCCGGATGCGGCCGCGATGCGCTCAAGTGCGGGCGCGAAAGGGCCGTGTCCGATGATGACAACTTTGACGTTGGCAGGACATCCGGCGAGGGCCTTGATCAAGTCCTGGACGCCTTTTTCCTCGACCAGGCGGCCCGCGAATCCCACCCAGAAAGCGTCAGCGTCGAGTCCAAGGGATGT
>CAWUNT010000339.1:0-2877 GCA_963923405.1 uncultured bacterium
AAGAGACAGCGTTGAACGCTGGGTCGATACCAGTTCAGCGGCGGATTTGATCGCGAAGGCGCGGTCGCAATTGGCGATCGGCCGGATTCATGACGGCGAGACTTCGTTGCGTGAGGCGGTTCGTTTGCAGCCGTCGAACCTTGACGCGTGGATCGAGCTCGCCGCGGTTTACGCCCGTTCCCGGGAATCTGGAAAGTTGTTTGAGGTTCTCGGCGAAGTCAACGACATGGTCTCCGGAATGTCCGAGGTCAGTCCGGCGATAATGTTGCGTTACCGGTTCCTTCTGGCGCAGGGATATTTCATGACTGGTCGTGTCGAGGATGGCCGGAACATCCTTTCCGACATGATCGCGCGTAACAGCGACTTCACCCCGGCATATGTCGCCCTGGCAGATAGTTTCTTCCGCGACGGCAAGGACACGGTGGCGGAGTTTGTCGTGAAGCGGGCCATGGACCGCGGCAAGGAAGACCCCGCTCTCGAGAATTTGCTGGGCGCGATCGCCGTGTCACGCAAGGACAGCAAGACGGCCATGTCCCATTTCAACCGCGCGATCGAGATGTCTCCGGGATATTGCCAGGCGCTCGTGAACCGCGCCAACTTGTTGGTCCGGGAGAACGACCTGTCCGCGGCCGAGGAAGACCTCAATCGCGCCGTGGCGGTTGATCCCGCGAACGCGGACGCCCTGGTCGCGCGTGGGATCGTCCTGCGCAAGACGGGCCGTGCCGACCTGGCTCGCGCTTCTTTTGAGCGGGTGCTCGAAACCGACCCGGTCAATGTCGCCGCAAGGTTCAATCTGGCGGTGTTGAACGCGCTGGACCTGAATCGCCCTGCGGTGGCGTTGCGCTTGTTCGAGGAAGTCGTCAGCATGAGCCAGGCGTCGCCCGCGATGCGCGCGAGCGCGGAACGTCATGTCGCTGACTTGAGATCGCTTCAATAGATCGACGCTAGAATAAAGGACTGTCCAATGCCTTTGAAGACAACTCGCATCTCAAAACCCCAGCCGCGGCGTCCTTACGACCGTACAAGTTTCGTTCTCGTCGTTGACGATGATGATTCGCTGCTGAAGTTCTTCAAAATCCACCTGAACAAGTTTTTTTCACGCGTGATTGTCGTGGAATCAGCGAAGGACGCCATATCCCAGCTGAAAGAGAAGGAAATCGACCTCGTCATCACAGACATCAGGATGCCCAAGGTTGATGGTATCGAACTGATGGCGAAGGTGCGCCGGTTCGATCCGACGATTCCTGTCATGATCGTCAGTGGCGCCTTGCTTGACGAGGAACAGACCAAGGCGTGCGTCGACGAGGCAGACGGTTTCCTGCGCAAGCCATTCTCTTTTGATGACCTTCACAAGTTCATCGACAATGGCATGAAACTGCGTGAAGCGTTCAAGGAAATGGCCACCATCATGCGGGATCGCAAGAAGTTCCGCGCCCTCCTCAACGGGAAGATTTCTCCGCGTCGCGCGGCGAAGACGGCGATGGGGAAGGAGCTCGAGGACAAGCTCAACGCGCATCTGTCAGCGCGGGCCGGATGATCCCGCTGGACGTTTCGCCAGCCAACCAGAGCCGCAACGATGTTGCGGCTCTTTTCGTTTCTGTCCCGTGCCACGAGATGGCCTTGCCATCGATTTTGAGGAGATCCGGAAGTTCCGCCCGCGCGCCGGCGCCGGCATCTTTCGCGACCGCGCTCCATTCCTCGGCGAACGATTCGCAGTCACGCCGGCGAAACGGCCATGGCTCGCTGCTGAAAAAGACAATGTCCGGCCGCGCCTCCGCGATTTCCCGCATGGTGAGTCGCGGGTAACGCGGTTCGGCGATCGCGTTGCGAAAACCGGCCATTTCCAGGAAACGGCTGATGTAAGAATCGGCGCCCGCGACCATCCAGGGGTTACGCCAGACAAGGTAAACGAAACGCCCGGCACCGGCGCCACGGATCTTCGCGGCTTCCTTCAACGCGTTGAGCGCGGTCTCCGTCTCCCGGGCGTATTCTTCCGCGCGTTCCGCGTCAATGAACGCGCCGATGTCGCGGATCATCCGCGGGACATCCTCCGGAGATTTCGGGAACGATTCGAGGACGGGCGCGATTTCCCGGCACGCCGCGATATCCACCGGCCGGTTTTCCTCTGAATTCACCAGGATCCTGTCGGGGGAAAGCGCGCGAATTTTCGCGATGTCCGGGTCTTTGGTGCCGCCGACAACAACCGCGCGCCGCGCGAGGCCTGGTGGGTCGACGCAGAATGTCGTGCAGCCGACGATATCGGCCTCATGCCCCAGTCCGGCAACGGTCGCCGTGACACTCGGCACCAGAGAGACAATCCTGTGCGCGCCTGTTCGCATGTCAGTGCCTCATTTGCGCCTTGCGAAAGCCTGCCAAAGTCCGGCGGCGTGGATCGCCATCGCGGCGAGTGCCAGACTCAGGCAGATGCCCGTCAGCAACCCATTGACGTCCAGGGCACGCGACGGCGGGATCATGCTGCGCCAGATCAGCAACGGTCCCATCGCGATCGAGCCCAGGGTCAATCCGGCGGTCACAAGTCTGCGGGTGCCCTCGCCCTGGCGCGCGTAAGGCATCGTCAATCCAGTGGCAATGTGCAGCATGCCGAACAGGTTGGTGTGGCCATGCGCGCTGGCCTGCAGTGTCATCATCCAGTCCCGCGCCGGGGGACGCGCGCCCGAAAGGGCATCCAGGAACGCGTTGGTCATCTCATTCGCGACGAGGGCCCCGGCGGCCGCGGCGAAACAGATCAACATGAACCCGAAAAACAGGTTCCAGAGCGCGATTCTAGGCATTGTGATTTTGTCCTCTTGTTTGTCCCGGTAATCTCTCGTCAGTTCGTCTTGATTCCAAGGATATGGAATCCGTCCTCGTAACACT
>CAWUNT010000340.1:0-2862 GCA_963923405.1 uncultured bacterium
CGTCCCGGGTGGTTGAAGGCTGGCTTTTCGGTGGTTGTTTCTCAGTTCTCACCAACCTCATCGGAACACCCTACCTGCCGGAAAGTTTCGAGGGAGCGATCCTGTTTTTCGAGGACATCGGGGAACATCCGGCGCGCCTCGCAAGGTTTGTCAACCAGTGGGAACAAGCCGGACTGTTGCGCGGAGTCCGGGCTATCGTCTGGGGCAGCCTGACGCAACTTGGTCAGAACATCCCCGACTGCGCGCCATTTGTTTACTCGGAACTCACGCGTCGCGTGGGCGGAATCCCGACGTTCCATTCGAGCGAATTCGGGCATGTCGCGCCGAATTGGCCTCTTGGAATCGGGACCCGCGCGCGGATCGCGCGTACCACGGACGGTACGACGCGACTTGAGTGGAGTTTCGCGAATGTGAAAAAAGGAGCGCACTCGTGAACGCAAAAAAAATTTATTTCGTCGGGATTGGCGGCACGGGCATGGCTTCTGTCGCAGGCCTCTTGCAGGAGGCGGGCTATGAAATCTGCGGGAGTGACGTCGGGATATATCCGCCGATGTCGACGATGCTCGAGGATCTCAAAATCCCTGTGTTCACGCCCTGGGATCCTGAAAACATCAAACGGGTAAAACCCGACCTGGTTGTGATCGCCAACGCCTTGAGCCGCGGCAATCCCGAGCTCGAGCACGTCCTCGAGTCCGGGATTCCGTACACGAGTTTCCCGGCAATTTGCGGGGACACATTCATCAAACCGCGTGTTGGCGTCGTCGTTACCGGGACGCACGGGAAGACCACGACAACATCCATCATGGCGCACATGCTGACGGAACTCGGCGAGGACCCGGGTTTTGTCGTTGGTGGAATCCCGAGGAACTTCCCTCGCAGTTTTCACCTGGGGACGGGCAAGGCCTTTGTCATCGAGGGCGACGAGTATGACACCGCATTTTTCGACAAGGGCCCGAAATTCCTGCACTATTACCCGCACCACCTGATCGTGAACAACCTGGAATTCGATCATGCCGACATCTACCCCAACGTCGAGGCGATCGAGTCCCAGTTCGTGAAACTTTGTGGCATCGTCCCGGCAGGCGGAGTGATTTTCGCGAACGTGGACGATCCAGGCGTCGCGCGACTGATGTCCAAAATCTCGACGAAAGCGAAAGTTGTCCGCGTGGCGACCCTTGGCAAGACACACGAGGCCGATGTTTCCGTGGAAGGGATCTCGGCCACGGCCAACGGTGCTGGCGAGCAGTCGTGGACCGCAACGATCAAGACCCGCACCCTCGGAAAAATCACGATCAAGACCCATCTCTCCGGCAAACACAACATTGCCAACATCGCCCAGGTCATCGCCTGCGTGGAGTCGCTGGCGGAACAGGGGCACTTGCGCAACAAACTGGAGGCCAGCCGGATCCAGGCGGCCCTCGGCTCGTTCAAGAGCGTGAAGCGCCGGCTGGATCATCTGGCCAGCGGAGGTGGGGTCGACGTCTACGAGGACTTCGCCCATCACCCGACGGCCGTTGGCCTGGTTATTGAGGGATTCCGGACTGTCTATCCGCAACGTCGTCTGTTTGTTGCCTTCGATCCCCGCAATGCGACCAGCCGGCGAAACGTTTTTCAGAGCGCGTTTGCTGAAAAATTAGGCATGGCGGACCGGGTTTTCATCGGCCCTTGCCCGGAAGACAAGCGCATCCCCGAGGGCCAGCGGATGAATACCGATGCCATGGCGAAAGCGATCGGCGGAAAAGCCAAGGCGTATGCCACTCACGAAGACTTGCTGGCGGAACTCAGCGGCGCCCTGAAACCGGGTGACGCCGTGATCTTCATGTCGAGCGGCAGCTTTAACGGTATCCAGCACCAGCTGGCCGAAAAGTTGAAATCCGGCAGGGCATAAACGAATGATGTTAATAGCTTGCAATTTGATCCGGGACTAGGCACGCTACCTGAAGCGATTTATTCGAAGGAGATCTCGCATGTTGTTCAAGAAGGCTATTTCTGTGGCAGCAGTCGTCGCTGCTGTTGGTTTCGCTGCTGTTGGCTGTACTGATGACAAGAAGAAGACCTCTGAAGCAGTGAGCGGTGGCGGCTCCGGCGAACCGGCTTCTCCGACCGAGTCCAAAACCGTTGGCGGCGTGACCGTCAGCCCGGTTTACTTCAGCTTTGACGATTACACGGTCAATGCTGCGTCCCAGACCCAGCTGACCCAGATGGCAGAGCAGATGAAAGCCAACAAGGGCACTGTCATCCAGGTCGAGGGACACTGCGATGAGCGCGGCTCGATCGAATACAACCTCGCGCTGGGCGAACGCCGCGCGCAGGCCGTCAAAAACTTCCTGACGAACCTCGGCGTTGAAGCTGCCCGTCTTTCTACCATCAGCTACGGCGAAGAGCGCCCGGCCAGCGAAGGTCATGACGAAGCTTCTTGGCAGAAGAATCGCCGCGCTGAGTTCAACGTTACCAAGCAGTAATCGCCTCCGGCCCCAAAGGGCTGCTGGTAAAAGCTTTCAAGCCTGAAACCCGGGAGTTCCGACTCCCGGGTTTTTGATTTTAATGAATTGAAAAACCCCAGTCGAACGGCTAACTTGGGACTTCTATAATCACGTCCAGCCTTTGTGGCTGTTGGAGGATATTGTTGTGGATTTCATCGTCATCGCTGCCCTCGCCGTGGCAGGTCTCGCCACCGGCTTGCTCATATTCGGAATCTTCTTCCACCGCCGTCAACTGGCGCTGGCATTTGAAAACGCCCAGTTGGACTCAAAGCGCATCCTCGAAGAGGCCCGCCGGGAAGCCGACCAGCTGATCAAAGCCGCCGTCCGCGAGACCAAGGAAGAAAGCCGTCGCCACCGTCAGTCCTTCGAGGACGAGGCG
>CAWUNT010000341.1:0-2841 GCA_963923405.1 uncultured bacterium
GTCCCGGGTTGCAGCAAGTGTTTTTGTTCGCGTGGTTTGGCATGGTTTTCGTGGGCGCCGGTCTCGTCGCGAGAGGCATGGTCAGCAAGCAGATGGCGTTCCTTGAAACACCCCCGGGTAGCCTTGCTGAGGTCATCGCGCAGGGTTCTGATTTCCACAGTTCTTACTCGCGCTTTTATTCCGCGGTTGAATTGATGGGGCTGTTCACGGAATCCCCGTTTTCAGGGGTTTCCAACGGGGTTGCCGGGAGTATCCAGGTTGCGGGATATCGCTGCCACACATTGTGGGCACTGGTGTTGTCGGCTTACGGCATTCTTGGCGCGGCGCTGGCAATTGTCTGGTTGTCGGGCGAGATCTCTGTTCGCAAGGTGCTTGAAAAAAAGTGGCTGGCTCTGGCCAATCTTGCTTGTGTTCTAGTTGTATCGTCGACAACCAATGATGCCTGGCTCTGGTACGTTTTCTTGCTGCTTCCATTCGCCAAGGCGCCAGGGATGCCTTCTATTCAGGAACGCGTCCGGGAGACGGTTCGTGGAGTCGCCTCATAGGCTGTGAACGGTTGGCCAGTTGAGGCAGGGGTTGCCGAGACTCACATGCAGCGTCCGGGAACCGTGATCTGCGATGATCGTCGCGGTTGTCCGGTTGAATGGTGAATTCCCGATCAAATGGCGGCAAATCCCTCTCGGGTAACCTGCGTGATCGCCGAGGATTCCATAGATTCGCTGCGCCGTGAGGGTGGGGCCGGCTTCCATCAGGCGACGACGCAAGTGAGTGGCCCGGAATAACGAGTTCTCGCGCTCTTGCGCGTCAGGATACAACTCCGCGGATTTCGTGACATTGCTTTCGCAGTGGTTCGCGTGAGTCAGGATGCCGTCTATCGGTTGCACAAACGCCAGGCCGGCGCCGTTGAATTCAAGGCTCAGTGCTCCGTCCTTGCCGTCTGCGCAGGTGAAATTCCCTTTTCCCTTGATCCTCAGCTTGCTGAAAAGCGAGTTGATTTGCGTTACAGACCGTTGAGACTGACATAAAAGCCCGGCCAGTTGCAGGTCAATCCCCTCGGTTGCGGATGTTCTTGAGTGCAGGGAATTGCGAAAAAGCGCCATTCCGGTGTCCCAGATTCCATAACCTAGAAGCTCCCCCGGGTAAGCGAGAGTCAGGATCGCGGGAGCGTCTGTGGGTCTGATCCGGAGAAGCAGATACCGGCTCAAACTTGCAACGTCTGTGTCCTTGGTCTGCCCGGAAATGGGTGCCTTGAGCAACGAATGGTTGCCGGAAACCGCGAATGAGGTGCACTCGGAACTGTCCGGCTTCTCATGGCGCCCGGATGTGCTGCGCGATGACCCCGGGGCAAGTTCGTAAGCCGAGGCCATGCCCTTGCAAAGTTCAAGCGTCGCAGGGGCGTGGGATCGGAACAGCGAAATCAGGTCCGATTCCCGGCTTGAAGCCCACGCCATCGTCGCGAGGCGTGGGGCCTCTTCAGGGAAATGTTCGATGACGTGCAGGGCATACTGCCGTCCACAGTCGAACGCTGTTCCCTTGATGTCAACGAGCGGAAGAGGATGATTTTGAACCGCCTCATCGATCATTGACTGGCTCTGCCTTGCAAAAACATCCTGGCTGGACCTGCCGGCCCACAATCGCGCGATCCGAAGTGCAGCGCCGGCGGCTTGTCTGGTCGTGACAGGTGTTTTTCCGTGCCTCACGGCTGAGGGGCTCCATTCAGGGTTCGCAGCATCCGCCCCGCGCAGGCGGGCGGAATAATCGCCGGGGGAATCAGGTGCTTGACAATCGGCGCCACGGGCGGTTCTATTCCGTTATAAATAAACAGGTCTCTTGAGCTTTTTACCTTCGGGTCTTTAGCTGCGCAAGGGGTGTAAGAGTCCGGGATGCAATCTTTTTTCCCTTTCTTGGTCGTGATCGTGGCTCTCTATTCGGCCAGTGCCTTTTTGATGGGCAGGCTGGTAGCGGCGGGTGGCTTGCGCATGGACGTTCCCAACGCAAGAAGTTCGCACACGTCGCAGAAGCCGCGAGGTGGCGGCGTGGTGTTTGTCTTGATGATCTCCGTGACGTGGCTGTTTTTGTCCGGATTTTTCGCGATTTCCGGTCAAGGGATTCTTCCGGGATCTGCCCGGGTGGCTCTCAGCGGTGAGCAGTGGATGGCGCTGATCGCCGGGTTTGCCGTTCTCGGTCTGACTGGCGCGGCTGACGATCGCAAAGGGCTCGCGGCGCGGACAAGATTCACCGTCCAGGTCGCGGTTGCGCTCGGGGTGGTCGCCTCCGGGCTGCGTTGGCGCGAACTGGATCTGGGATTCACAACGTTGGAGTTGTCTTCGGGGGGGTCGATCCTGATCTCTGTACTGTGGATTGTCTGGAGCACAAACCTTTTCAATTTCATGGACGGAATCGATGGCATCGCGGGGCTGACGGGGGTCGTGATCGCGACGGCAACAGCTGTACTCGCCTGGCTATTCTCATGCGGCGACCTGGTGGTTGCTTCGATCGTAATGGTGCCATGTATTGCCGCGTTTCTGAGGTTCAACCTTGTCGAATCGCGCATTTTCATGGGCGATGCGGGGAGTCTTCCTCTCGGTTTTGGTTTTTCGGTCTTCATGTTGGTTCTCCACAACACGAGCGGATCCCGTTTTGCCCTGTGGCATGGCGCACTTGTTTGTTGTCCGTTTCTGGCTGACGCAACGTTTACCCTGGTGCAGAGGGCAATCCGCGGGGAGCGATTTTGGCTGGCGCATTGTGATCACGTGTACCAGAAATTGTCCCGCCGCGTTGGATCGCATCGCGCGGTTGCTGTCGGGTATGCCCTGGTTGGTGCCTTTTCTGCTGCTCTGG
>CAWUNT010000342.1:0-2838 GCA_963923405.1 uncultured bacterium
CGAGCCGGCCAGTTGAAGCGCCCGCGATCATCGGGGGCACCGAAGTCTTTTGTGTTGCCCCGGAATGGCGTGCCGTGCGTTTGTTGAATGTCGCAGGGGGACACTGCTCAGGCGTTTTTATTGACGAGGCTCGTTTGCTGACCGCTGCTCATTGCGTTCGCGAAGACGATGGCAAGGACTTGTTGCCCGGTGAGGTTCGTCTTGAACCAGATGGTGAGATCCCTCACGCGATCCAAGTGCATGAAGGATACGGAGCCGGCCCGCTGGCTGGTCCGGACTACAATCATGACGTCGCGGTCGTGAGTTTCCAGCCGCGGAAAGATCGCCCGTTTGCCCGCCTTGCCACGATCCGGGCCCGGCGCGGTGACCGGATCATCATGGCCGGTTATGGCAGGTCTGTTGAAGACGATTCCAGATCCGGGGGAGTGCTTCGTGTTGGCAGCAACACGGTCCATCGATTTCGGGGAACTCACATCGAAGTGGTCACGGCGTGTTCAGGACCTGAGGAAAATTCCGCGATTCTCGGCAGCGGCGACTCTGGTGGGCCTTGGTTCAACGCGTCCGGTGAAGTTGTTGGAATCAGTTCGCTGGGAACCATGGATTCTTCGTCCGCGGTGTCAGTACAGGCTCAGGCGATCCGCCATTTTCTTCGCCAATAACCATTTAACCGCCCGAAAGCATTAAAATAATCGCACTGCCTTGATCAAAATCCTAAACATATCTGGTGATTGGCCGATGTCTTGGGCTGTCGTGACGTCGCGCAACTGACTTTTCGAGGTGATTCCGATGGCATTTAGCAGAAATCAGGACACGCGTTCAGCGTTGATCCCGGCGTTGTTGATCGTCGCTGTGACAGGATGCCTCAAAAAGACGGTGGACTCTTCGCGATCCGGTGATGCGCGCACATCACCCAAACTCGGCGAGGACCTTCAGGCAACGGCAGCTCCGGAAGGAAAGCCGATCGTCATGGTTTCGCCTTTGCCATCATTGGCGCCTTCCGGAGCCGATGGCAAACCAGGCGTTGAAACGGTAGTTCCGGCCAGGGCAATGACCGATTTTGTGATCGGCGGCAATGGTCCTGGATCGTGTGGCTTGCCGGCGAGCTCGTCGAACAATTGCCGTGAGGGGCGCGCCGCGCTCGCATGTCCGGAAGGTTACCGTCAAGTGTCCGCGATCGGTGATTGTTATGTCACGCCTGGTTTCGGTCCGCAATGTTACGGCAACCGTCCCCTCTGCGCGAAAACCGGCACCGATGTTCGCCCTGTGGTGAATTTCCACTTGTTCGAGGGCAGCAGTTGCCCTGCAGGCTGGGAACCAGCCACCGTCCCGTCTCAACCCCAAGGTCACCGGATCGGAATTTCCATCGGACCGAACACGGATCCGAATGCCTATCGCGAGATTGTCTGGTGCAAGCAGACCAAGGATTCAGCCTCCCTGGCGCAGGACGAGAAGGTCCTCAAGAACGTTGGAATCATGGGAATTGACCGGCATGCGGCGGCTCCGGCTTGCCCGGGTGGGCATGTTGACGCGGGTGGTTTCCCGGATTGCACCAATGGTTCGCGGAACCCGAACTACCAATGGTGTGTGGGCACGGTGCGAGTTTGCAAGGCGTTTGATTTTCCGGAGTGACTGATGGTCTCCGTGCCTGTCACGGAGTATGCATCATGGACGCGATTTCTTCCTGCAAAGCGGGCGCGAGAGCGCCCGCTTTTTGTTGGCCGGATTTCCGGATCTCCACGGAGATGACACGACGCGAAGGGTGGGGGACTGTGCTCATCGCGCGACCTGCCTTGCGCGAGAAAAAACTGCCCCAGAGTCCGTTGATCGCGAGCGTATACACGGGAACAGGGTCGTTCGCGATGATGCGGTCAATGCCGGGTTTGAATGGCATCATCTTTCCATCGCGGGTGATGCCGCCTTCCGGGAAAATGCACACGAGGTGGTCATCCCGCAGGGCAGCTGAAATCATCGCGAACGATTTTTCCTTGAGTGCCGGGTCTTCTTTGGCTGGAGCGATCGGGATCGCCTTGGCGGCCTCCGCGAGGACCTTTATCCCCGGCATCATGAAGAAGTGATGGTCCATGACAAAACGCACCGGGCGCCGGCAGGCGGCCGTGATGATGAACCAGTCGATAAAGCTGACGTGATTGGCAACGATCACGCCCGGACCAGTGGAGGGAATCACGTCGCGTCCCTGGTACTGGATCCGGTAAATCGTGCTCGCCAGGATCCAGACGAAGAAACGCATGACGAATTCCGGGATCAGCGCGAAGATCCAGGCGCACACGACGAAGTTCATGATGGCGGAGACAAGGATGATTTCCGCCGTATTGAGTCCCAGTTTGTAGAAGATCATCGTGAACAGGGCTGAGGCAACCATGTAAACGGCGTTGAATACGTTGTTGGCCGCGATCAGGCGGGACCGGCTGCGCGCCTCTGAACGATGCTGGATGTATGCGTAGAGGGGAACAATGAAAAAGCTGCCGCTGATACCCGAGCCAGCGATGTCGAACAGGACCCGGGTCATCGTCTCGGATGAAGCAAAGTAAAGGTCCCCGGCGAACACGGACATGCCCAGGGCGCCGAGGGGAACGAGGCCCAGCTCGATCTCGCCGCGAGACAGTTTCTCGGACAGGATCGACCCGACGCCGACGCTGATGGAAAAAGTCGCCAGCAGGAGAGTGGTTGTTGAAGGATCCTTGCTGCCGAGGGTGTGCTGCGCGAAGGACGGGATTTGCGCCAGGATTGTCGCACCGAAGTACCAGAACCACGAAATGCCGTGCACAGCGTTCATGATCCCTTCGCGCTGGTGACACACGCGGACCAATTCACGCATGT
>CAWUNT010000343.1:0-2837 GCA_963923405.1 uncultured bacterium
CACATACCGCTCCGGGGCGTCGTCGCGCGCGTCGCCGTGCTCAAGGACGTAGTCGCCGTTGCGGTCGCGTTCATCGACTTGCGCCGGGACCTGGATCCATGATTTCCGGGTTTTCAGCCACGCGGAGATTCCCTCCGCGGGCAGGTATGTCGAGGCTGGAAACGTGGATTCGCTGGCGCTGACCAGGCAGATCGCCAGCAGTTGTTTCCTCAAAACCGGTCCTCGAGTTCCGCGATAGATTTCGCGATTCCCGACGTGATGATTTCCTTGCCATCCACCGTGATGAGGACGTCGTCCTCGATACGGATTCCGATGCCGCGGAAGGCCGCCGGCGCCGCGTCGTCCGTCGGGTCGACGTAGAGTCCTGGTTCGACGCTGAAGTACATGCCGGGCGCCAGCGCGAGTGGCTTGCCATTCTCGGTGTAGTCGCCGACATCATGCACATCCATGCCGATCCAGTGGCTGGTGTTGTGCGGGAAGAATCGTTTGTAGGATTGCTTTTGCTTGATCTCGTCGCGCGTCCCCGCCAGCAACTTTATGTCGCGCAGTCCGTCGACCAGCACGTCAAGTCCGGCCTCGTGGATCGCCGGCAGGGTGCTGCCCGGTCTTGCCGCGGCGAGGGCGGCCTCTTGCGCCGACAGGACAATCTCATAGAGGGCTTTTTGTTCTGGCGTGAACTTGCGCCCCACAGGGAATGTCCGCGTCACGTCCGACGCGTAGTAGTCGCGTTGCGCGCCCGCGTCGACAAGGAGCAGATCGCCATCACGCAAAGGCATGTTGTTGCTGCGGTAGTGCAGGACGCACGCGTTGGCCCCGCCGGCCACGATTGAACCGTAGGCCTCCATGTCGCCGCCGCCACGCAGGAATTCGCCAAGGATCAAACCGTGGACGTCGCGTTCGTTCTGTCCGGGGCGAACCGTCTCGTAGATCTTCTTGAACGTGGCGCGCGTCACGGCCGCGGCCGCGCGCATGCGCTCGACTTCCTCAGGTGTCTTGTGCAGGCGCATCTGCCCGGCAACGCCCCACGCGTCAAAAACCGGCAACTGCCATCCGCGCGTGCGCCCGATGAGGCGCTTGTGGCGTTGAATGACGCCGATGACTTTCTCGTCGTCGTGCGCGCTCACGCCAAAGTGGTAATACAGTTTGTCCGACTCGCCGAGGAGTTGTGGCAACATTTCCCACAACTGGTCGATGCGATAAGCCTTGTCGACGCCAACACGCGCGGGAGCCGCGGCGGTCCCGGTCCGGAGCCCTTCCCACAGTTCCGCGAGCGCGTCTTTCTCGCGCACAAACAGGATCATCTGTTCGCCCTTGGGTGCCTTGGACAACAGGAGCAGCGCGGACTCAGGTTCCTCGAATCCAGTCAGGTAGTGCATGACACTGTCTTGCCGGTAAGGGTGCTCGACGTTGCTGTTGCGCAGCGCCGCGGGTTGGGCCAGCACCAGCATGGCTCCGCCCGGTATCAGGTCAAGGCAGCGCTCCATGCGCGCGCGGTAATTGATGGGAGTCATGCCGGGGGAATTTGATTGCTCGTAATGTGTCACGGAACCTGCCTGTGGTGTCTCTCACTGGATCATGAGGTGATGCTGTTTTTGCTGTTTTTTGTGCCGGTTGGCAAGTCGAACAAGATCCCGGGGAAGCGCGAAAAAAGGAGAGGAGGAGGGGGAGACCAGCCCCCGCAATCAAGATTGCCAGGGGGAGGGGCCGGTCGTGCAGCCCTGAAGGCACCGGTCTTACAAGACCGTCACCTCCGTGCTACTGGTACAACAATAACCGTGAACCACAGCACCACCTCCTCTCCTGGACCTATAGCCCATGGGGCTTGTTTCATCCCCACTTCAGAGTTTAGCAAAGAGGTTGTCCTTGTAGTACTTCAGTTCCGCGATACTCTCGCGTATGTCGTCGAGAGCGCGGTGGTTTCCCTTCTTTTTTTCTTTTTTCTCAAGGATCATCGGGTGCCACCTGCGGGCCAGTTCCTTGACCGTGCTGACGTCGATCATGCGGTAGTGCAGGTACCGGTCGACATCCTTCATGTAGCGATTGATGAACCGGCGATCCTGCCAGATCGAGTTGCCGCAAATCGGACTTTTCCCCGGCTGGCAGTGCTCGCGGATGAATTCCAGAGTCTGTTTCTCGGCTTCGGCCAGCGTCGTTGTTGAATCAAGCACAGCCTTCCAAAGGCCTGATTTGCGATGATGCTCGCGATTCCAGTCGTCCATCGCCTCCAGCAATTCCTTGCCGTGGTGGATGACGAGATCCGGACCTTCCGCGATGATCTCGAGCGATCCGTTGGTGACGATCGTCGCGATCTCGAGGATCACGTCCTTGTCAGGGTCGAGGCCGCTCATCTCCATGTCGATCCAGATCAGGGGCGCATGGGTTTCGGCTGTCGGTTTCTCATTCTGGTTCATGGGGCTTCCCGGTTTGAAAGCGGAAACGGAAAACAGGTTCCCGCCAGGCGATCCATTCGAATAGTTCGTTGACTTGCGCACCGGCAACAATGGATTTCGCGTCCGGATCGCGCAAGATGTTTTCGATCACGGCCAGCTCGCCAAAGTCCGCGGTCAGGAATTTTGTCCAGCCCCCGGCGCTGTCGGCCCATCCTTTGGCACCGGCGCGCGTCGCGATGTCCCGCAGGTTGTCGTCCGTTGCTGCGGCCGTCTTTTTCACGAGGATGTTGCCGACACGGTAACCGAAATAATCTGGATACTCTTGAGATCCCAGATTAGCGATCATGGCAGAGTCAACGGACGGAGTGCCGAGATCCAACGGCAAATTCACCAGAAAGTGATGGGTTGAGGACTTGATGACGGCCCTGGCCCAGGCTTCTGAAGGCG
>CAWUNT010000344.1:0-2837 GCA_963923405.1 uncultured bacterium
CCTGCGGGATGATCATCGCTGATGGTTTGTCCGTCTGGTTCGGTAAGGAAATTTCCGAGAAAATCCCGATGAACTGGATGAGACGCGGGGCGGCATTCTTGATGGCGATTTTCGGTGTCGCGACCCTGACTCTTTTGTGAGCATCGCGCTCAATCTTTGCGCAAAACACGATTCATAAGAACGTTTTCGTTGTAATTTCCCCAATCCTTGCATACGGGTATGGGCCGTATCGTTCCGTAGAAACTTGTGTGAGGAGAATGACTTATGAAGATGATCAAGGCAGGACTTGTCGCTGTAGCCATGTTGGCAGTCAGCGCGTGTGGCAACCAGGGCGACCTCAAGGTTTCCAAAATCGCTGGTGCCGAGTCGTTTGATGTTTCGAAGCTGCCGGCAGCCGCGATCGTTCGTGTCCCTGTTGACGCGAGCGGCAATCAGATCGGTGACAAGGCAGAGCTCCGCGTCGTTGACGCGAATGCCAAGGTTGATGTGAAGGATGTCAACGGCGCGGCAAACCTGTTTGAAGGCGCAGTTGCCCCGAAGAACGTCAGCGAGAACGTCGTTGTGGACGAATTGGACCGCGATACCGCGACGGAATCCCACTGGCGCTGGCGCCGTTACGCCTACAGCTGCTACGTGGGCTGCGGCGTCGTTTACGCCCCGACCGTGTACTACGGCCCGGTTGCTTACACCTACGCTGCTCCGGTTTACTACTACCAGCCGGTCGTCCAGCCGGTGTACGGCGTCGTCGGTTACACCTATTACTACTACCCGCGCTACGCTGGTACGGTGGTGTACTACTAAGAGCCGTCATCCTGAGGGCGAAGCCCGAAGGATCTTCTCTTGAGAGTCAAAAAAAGCCCGGTCTCGTGACCGGGCTTTTTTATTGCAACAAGCAATGCGAATCTTAATTTTAATCTATTTTAAAAATAGCCCGCCGTGTTGTACCAACTGACCGTCGGTCGGGGATTTCCCGCCAGTCAACTGTCAGAAGGAGTTTGCAATCATGAGATTCGTATTCCTTTGCGTGGCCTTTCTAGCCAGCTTGGCGGCACATGCCGCCGGACCGGAGTATTCCGCCAATTCGGGAAGGGATTTGCTCAACACCAAAATCAGGGTGGATGTGAACTACGAAACGTTCGGGAGCGCCTGCAGGTTGAGCGCCCTCTATCCCCACTTTGACTTGTCCGTGGAGACTGAAGATGGAGTGCCCAGCCGGGCACGTTTCACCAAATTGAGTGGGGCCGTTGCGCATGGGAGGCCAGTGCGGGCTCAATTCCACGACCTCAGCGATGACGAGGTGCAGTCCTTGGAGATCCGGGGAGATAAAGGGGCGACTTGGATCCAGGGCATGAAGATGTCAGTGGAATCCGTCCTGTTGCTGGCCCGGGCAGGCGAAGGTCTTTCAAGTGACGCGTGCGTGCCACCTGCGGATCTGGTTGTCGAATCGTCGGATGCGGTTCACTTTGACTTCGGAAACGCCAACGCCAACATCCACTTGGCGACACTGATCGACTCAAAGCCGGTGGTTCTGCGTGGAACCACTACGGCGGGGGAT
The DNA here is from genome assembly GCA_963923405.1 of uncultured bacterium. Classification (GTDB taxonomy): domain Bacteria; phylum Bdellovibrionota_B; class Oligoflexia; order Oligoflexales; family RGVZ01; genus RGVZ01. The sequence goes on from CAWUNT010000344.1 coordinate 1,556, forward strand.
TTCTTCAAACTTACCCTCTCTTTGACTCAGGATCGCAGTCCAGCATCGACCTTTTGAGGAGGCGCGTGCGGGGAGAGGATCCTTCGGGCTTCGCCCTCAGGATGACGGGCGCCCTCAGGATGACGGGCCTACTTCTTGGACAGGCGTTCGATGGCGTGGCCGGGACTGCCCATGATGTTGTAGCCGCAGTCGACGTGCAGGGTCTCGCCGGTGATGGACGAGGCCATGTCGCTGAGGAGCATCGCGGTGCTGCGGCCGACGTCGTCATTGGTGACGTTGCGGCCAAGGGGCGCGATGGCGGCATTCATGCCAAGCATCGTCGAGAAGTCGCCAACGGCGGAGGCGGCGAGGGTCTTGACCGGGCCGGCGCTGACGGCGTTGACGCGGATGTTTTTTGGGCCGAGGTCGTTGGCCAGGTACCGGACCGATGCCTCGAGGGCCGCCTTGCAGACGCCCATCATGTTGTATCCGGCCAGGACTTTCTCTGCGCCGAAGTAGGTCATGGTCGCGATGCTGCCGCCGCTGGACATGAGCTCACTGGCGGCGCGTGCCGTGGCGATGAAACTATAGACGCTGATGTCCATCGCGTTCAGGAAGCCGGCGCGGGAACAAGCCACGGTCGGGCAACGGATGTCCTCGATCGGCGCGAACGCGACCGAGTGCACGAAGAAATCAATCGAGCCGAAGGTTTCACCGACCTTGTTGAAGAAGGCGACGATGTCGTCGTTCGACGCCACATCACAGGGCGCGAGGAGTTTGGTGTTGAGCTTGTCGGTCACGCGACGGACGCGCTGTTCCATGCGGTTGCGGCCGTCCTTGTCGGGCAAGTGAGAGAACGCGAGTTCAGCGCCGTGGGCGCTCAGGAACTCGGCGACGCCGGCCGCCAGGGAGTGCTCGTTGGCGACACCCATGATGACGCCTTTTTTGCCGGAGAACAGTTTTGCCGATTCGTGCATGGAATACCTCTGTGGGCGCAGGACTGTGTTGGAAACGCCGCCCAGAATACCGTAGGATGACCTTGGGACTCAACCGGGGAAGTGCGCGTGAATCGACAGAATCTGGCGATAAAGGCGGTAAAAACGGGACTGCTGGTCAACATGACCCTGGTCCTGGTGAAGCTCGCCGCCGGAATTTTCGGACATTCGTACGCCCTGATCGCGGACGCGATCGAGTCGACGATGGATGTTTTCTCGTCGATCGTCGTGTGGGCCGGAGTCCGCATCTCGAACCGCCCTGCTAGCGAAAATTACCCTTATGGACTTGGCAAGGCCGATGCCCTGGC
>CAWUNT010000345.1:0-2826 GCA_963923405.1 uncultured bacterium
TCGTTGCCCGGACGAATCCGGGTGCCCAGAACAAGCCGAATGAATCGTCCATTTCCCCGGAAGGTCAATCGATCGAGTCAAGTGGTGACACGCAGGTGCAGTCGCAGGGCTCAAATCCGTACGATGAGTCGCGCCCTTTTTCGTATCGCGGGCGGACTTACTACTGTCCCGCAGGCATGGTTCTCAGGATCGCGCGCAACAACCGGGTATACTGCAGTCAGTGAACCGTCCGCGGATGGGATCCCGCAATTGGCCGAGTGATCCTGTCCAGTTATCTATTGATTAGAGCTTGAGTTCTTCGAGGACAAAGTAGCACGGCAGGCGCTCGATCAGGTCTGCCGCTGCCGCTCCCCCCGTGACAGGACGGAATCCAAATCGCAGGAAGAGTTGCCGCGCGTTGTGCATTTGCGGCGTCGTCTCCAGATATAGCCTGCGGTAACCAAGTTTGCGGGCTTCCTCGACAGCGCGTTTGAGCAGGCGCGAGCCAATTCCACGACCGCGGTAGATTTCCTCCAGGACGAGATCGCGGATTTCTCCGACGCCCTCCTCGGGAGGCAAGCCTTGAAGGGGGCCGATGCCCGCCCCCCCGACGCACAGGCCCTCGCGAACTTGATCCTTGGCGACCAGGTACCGGGCTCCGTTGGTTGTGTAGACGGCATGGAACGCGTCCAGACGACGGAATGTCGAGGCCAGGACCGAACCGGCCTCCTCATAGACCTGCAGGTTGCGGCGGATGATGTCGCAGGCCGACCATTCCTCGCCGTCCTGAATCGGCTCGATGACAATGTCCTCACGGTTCATCGCCAGGAAACCGCTGAGGCTTTCCTGGTGAGACGTAAAACCGCTGCCTGGACCGTAAATCTCAGTCATGGATCAATATAATTCCTGCAAATCTGGGCGTAACCTATGTGAAATTCCTGCCGAGGTCCAGCAAAGCCTTCCAAGCGAAATCCGGCATGACGTCCTGGCCGTCAGTCCAGGCGGTGTTCGAAACCCCGGGCTTCAATGACCGTTCCATCGCGCCACGTCACCTGCGGATTGCCGGCGACACACTCTCCGATGTGGGTCACCCTGACGCCTGCAAGTGGCTGTTTGCCAAGGATTTCCCGGGCAACCTCAGGCGCCGCCGTGAACATCAGTTCGAAGTCCTCGCCATCGGTCATGGCGTGGGCAAGGCGCTGCGCGGCCGATCCGTTCTGCGTATCCGGTGACACCGGAATGTTCGCCGGATCCAGGCGGATGGCGATCCGGCTTTCGCGCGCGATGTGCGACGCGTCCGTCGCCAACCCGTCGCTGAGGTCGATCATTGAAGTCAATTCGAAGTGGGAGTTCAGGAACGCGGCTTCCCTGACGCGCGGCGTGAAGGTCAAATGGCGTTGCGAGCCCAGACTGCCTCCGAGGTTGCCGGTCACGAGGATCCAGTCTCCCGCGCGCGCGCCGGATCGCTTCAGTGCCGGGCGGCCCGGGAGTGGTTCGCCGAGAACCGTGACGGAAATTACAGCCGGTCCGGCCCAGGAATTCGTGTCGCCTCCGAGGATGCTGACATCAAATTCCCCGGCCAGTTTCATGATGCCTTCCATCATTTTCTGGCCAGCGCTGAGGCCGCCTTTCGCCGGGAGGGCGAGACTGACCAACGCGCAAACCGGGCGCGCCCCCATCGCGGCGATGTCGCTCAGGTTGACAGCCAATGCTTTGCGTCCCGCCAGGGCGGGATCAATCTTGCCCAGCTCAAAATGAACGCCGTCCATTAACATGTCGACCGCGGCAATCGTTTCGGGCTTCAGGGTCACAATACCGGCGTCATCACCAGGGCCCAGGATCACCGGATCCACCTTGGGGCCTCCTTTGTGGGCGGCATCGGTCCTGGTCCGGATCCAATCGATGAATTGCCATTCGGACACGGTTCGTTACCTCGCGAAAATTTTCAGGGCCAACGCCAATTCCAGCGGACCCTGATGTGGGGTTTTACCTGCAAGAAACGCCGCAAGTCCCAGGACCGATTCCGGCGTCTCGCCGTCCAGCCTCATCTTGCGGATGGAAGATGACAAGAATCTTTTTCCCAGTTTACGACCGGTCTCGTCGACCAGCAGGCCGTGATGGCAGAAAACCGGAACGGACAAGACCGCCGGGATGGCCGGTCGTTCCGGCTCGCAGGTCAACAGTTCGCGCAGGGCCAGTTGTCTTCCCGTAGACGCCAGCAAATCCTGTCCCCGGATGACCAGGTTCACTCCCTGGTCCAGATCATCAACCGCGCAGCTGAAGTGGTACGTGAAACAGCCATGCCGGTCGCGCGCCAGCAAGTCACCGGTCTGGCGGAACGGGTTTTGAACCTGAGGCCCCGCGATGAGGTCCGTGAACGCGAAATCCCGGTCTGGCATCGGTATGCGCAGGCCGTGCGGGGTGTCATCGGGGATCGTCCGTGACCGGCAGAGTCCCTGGTGAAACAGTTCGCCGTCCATACCCGGAGTCATGGAACTGCGCGGGCAATCGCACCGGTAAACCAGCCCCCTGTCGGCAAGATCGGCCAACCGGGCGGCGTGGACGCCGACCGGTCCGGTCTGGCGCGGCGCCTCGAAGCCCAGGACGGCGAGGCTGCGGGTGGGGCAGTAGCGGATGCGGCAGATCTCGCCGAGCGGCCGCGGCTCGGCCGCCGCGGCATCGCGTGCCGACGAGACGGGCAGGAGTTCGAACGGCACGTACCACAGCCAGCCTTCGGGCACGATCACGAGTTCGTCCACGCCGTCGGCGAGCGACACCCGCGAGTTCTCGAAAATCATCCGCTCGATGCGGCCGGCAGGACCGCGCCAGTCGGAGGAGAGGAGCTTG
>CAWUNT010000346.1:0-2824 GCA_963923405.1 uncultured bacterium
CCGATACGCAGGTAGGTCTCAACCGCCGCCTTCGGCTCGATGCCAATCCGGGCCAGCCACTCGGCGCTGATCTCATCCGCTTCCTGCTCGTCGGTGTAGAATCCGAGTCGCTGGTCGTATGCTGCCTGGATCGCCTTTACCGCCTCGATTTCCTCGTCCCAGAGGTACGTGGAAACGCTCCGCACCAGCGCCGCGACATCTTTCGCGCCCTTGGGGGCCTTTTCCGGCAGACGCTTGGCAATCGCGCGCAGCCACTTGGTAAGTGCCAAGCGGACATCCACGTCATCCGACACCCAACCCGGCCATGCCGGATTGCTGACCTTGCGCAGGAACGCCGACCAGGTCATCGCCCTCTTGTCCCCTTTGTCCGAGGCGGATACCGGAATATCCGCAAGGCATTGCGACGCGAGGCCCTCAAATTCGGCGTAAAGTTTCAAACCCTCCGCGTTCAGCTCCCGCAGCGGGAAAAGAAGCGTGGCCTGCTTGAACTCATCCGTTTCCGTCATCTTCGTCAGCTGGCGGCAGGACTTGCTGCAATCGGCGTCGTCTTCACAAGCGCTGGTGGCGATTTCCCCGGCGGCCATGAACAAGGCGGAGTGGAACTTCTGGCGCGGAACGCGCTTGAAACGGTCCATGCTGGCGACAAGAGCGCTACCCGCGTAAGCGGCGTTGCCGACCGGATCCATCGAAGCCACCGGCTTCGGACGGGACGGGGACACTTCCTGACCAGCCTTGTAGAAGAAATTGTAGAAGTCGCCACGCGCGTTCACGTGTGAACGGTAGTAGTGACCGAGTTCGTGCGCGATGACACCGACAACTTCGCGTTCGCTCATCTCGGTGATCAGACCGGCGTAGACGTTGACCCAGTCCGCGGTCCGCAACAGGACGAGCTGCTTGGAACCGCCGTAAGTGAGGAGGTTTTCCGAAGACTCACAAGCCTTGCCGGGAGCGATGAACTGCTTGGCTCCGTCTTTTTCGAGGGAAATCTTGCAACCCTTCGGGGCACGCTCGTTGAAATCACGGATCGCCGCCGCGATCTCGTTGCGGGCCACCTGATCGTCGCCTGCCGGCATGCACTTGATCTCATCGGAAGGCCACAGCTCGAACGAACCGCCGCCGATGTCGAAGAAAATCTGATCGGCCTGGTCGTTGCCGTCGCGATCACGGAAGCGAACCTCAACGTCGTGACAAACCGGGACCGGCGCGATGAAAGCGTTCATGCTCGGGTTCAGGATGAGCCGGGCCTTGGGCTTCGGCACGCCTTCCATCTGGTCCGGATATTCTTCACGCAAATTCGCGTCAAAACGATCGATCCAGAACTGGATGCGAACGGTCAGGGGGTTGTTTGCTGGCAAGAAGTTATCGCGGATCTGAATCAGCGGCGCGATGTACCGGGCGTAAGAGTCGTCATTGACGATGCCCCACTGATGTCCAAGGGTGCTGTGCGTCGGATCGTTAACATCGTGGAACAGCCTGGAACCGTTCGACGAATCCTTGCCGCAGGCGCCGGTCAGGGCAACCGTGGCAAGAATGGCACCAACCAGATTCCGTGCAGAAAACGTCCGTGTCATGCGCTTGGCAATACTATTGGCTGCAGCTTGCATGCGAGCCTCCACCGTCTCACCGGGTTCTTAATTGACCGACCGGCCAGTTATACCCCGGCGGGGGTGGATTGCAAGGCATTATTTGTCAGGAAATGATCCATAAGCACCAGCCATACCATGGATTCCACCATGGGGACGGCACGTGGCAAAACACAAGGGTCGTGGCGTCCCGGGATTCCGTCCAGGACAACCGGCTTATTGTCTTTGGTTACCGTGTGTTGCGACTTTCCGATGGACGCGACCGGCTTGAAAGCGACCCGCATCGTGACGGGCGCCCCGTTGCTGATTCCACCCTGGATTCCGCCCGAGCGATTGGTCGCCGTGGGCCCCCCGCCCCCGCGCCCGTCGAACCCGCCGGGAACGAACGCGTCGTTGTGTTCCGAACCCTTCATGCGGGTGCCACCAAATCCGGACCCCACCTCGAACCCCTTGGTGGCGGGAAGGCTCATGAGGGCCTTGGCCAAATCGGCTTCCAATTTGTTGAAGACGGGATCACCCAAACCGGCCGGCAACCCCCTCACGACGCACCCGATCACGCCACCGACGGAATCCCCTCCGGCACGCGCGGCCTCGATGGCCTGCGCCATGGACTTGGCAGCCGCGGTATCCGGACAACGGACCTCATTTTGATCCACTGACTTCGCGTTGACTGTCAGGGGATCCACGCTGGCCTGAAGCTGGTGCACGGAATCCACCCACGCGACCACTTCGACCCCTGGCACCAGACGTCCAAATATCTGACTGGCAACAGCGCCTGCGGCGACACGTCCGATCGTCTCGCGGGCACTGGCGCGGCCGCCGCCACTGGCGGCACGGATGCCAAACTTCGCCTCCGTGGTGTAGTCCGCGTGCGAGGGGCGGTAGACGTCCCGAAGGCTCTCATAGTCACCGGGACGCGCGTCCTGGTTGCGAACCATCAGGCAAATCGGCGTGCCCAGAGTCATTCCGTCTTGCAATCCACTCAGGCACTCAACGCGGTCCGCCTCGTCGCGCGGGGATACGAGTTTGCCTTGGCCGGGGCGACGCCGGTCCAGCCACGCCTGGACAACGCCCAGATCGATCGCCTGACGCGGTGGCACTCCGTCAATGACGACTCCGACGGCTCCGCCATGTGACTCGCCGAAAGTCGTGATCCGAAAAAAATTTCCGAAACTGTTGCCTGGCATCTCACCCTTTCAGAAAAGCGCGTCGAAACCCGCGGTCAAGTAAGCCTCCCACGG
>CAWUNT010000347.1:0-2821 GCA_963923405.1 uncultured bacterium
CTCGTGGGCTCGGAGATGTGTATAAGAGACAGATCATGACCGGCGTGTGCATCTTGTCGTCGCTGCCGACGTACTCGAGGCCAAATCGTGTCGGCATCGAGAAGTCCAGCTGGACCGTCCCGCACTGCCACGTCCGGCCGATGCTGTCGACCAGGTGAAAGTCGATCTTCGGCCCGTAAAACGCGCCATCCCCGGGATTCAACTTGTAGGCCTGGCCGCGCTTCTCCAGCGCGTTTTGCAAGGCCGTCTCGGCCACGTTCCACACCTGATCCGATCCAATTGATTTCTCGGGCCGCGTCGACAACTCGACTTTGTACTCGCCAAAACCAAGGCCCTTGTAAGCCTTGTCGATCTGGTCGAGGATCCGGTGGATCTCCTCGCCGATCTGGTCCGGCGTACAGAACACGTGGGCGTCGTCCTGCGTGAACGACCGCACGCGCATCAGGCCGTGGGTCACGCCGCTGCGTTCGTGGCGGTGCACCCGCCCGAATTCCGAAAGGCGCAACGGAAGTTCGCGGTAGCTGTGCCGGTCCGTCGCGTAAACAAGGCAATGGCCCGGACAGTTCATGGGCTTGATGGCGGCCTCGTTCTCGTCGACTTCCGTGAAGTACATATTGTCGCGGTAGTTGTCGTAGTGGCCCGACTTGTGCCACAGCTCGACGTTCATGACCAGAGGCGTACCGACCTCGTTGAATCCAAACGCGTCATTCGACCGGCGCATGAACTTCATCAGCGAGTTGAACAGCGCGTAACCTTTGGCATGGAAGAACGGGTGCGCCGGGGCTTCCTTGTGAAAGCTGAACAGCTCCAGTTGCTTGCCCAGAACCCGGTGATCGCGCTTTTTCGCCTCCTCGAGACGCGTCAAGTAAGCGTCCAGCTGGGCCTTGTCGCCCCACGCGGTCCCGTAGATGCGCGTCAGCTGCGCGTTCTTCTCGTCACCGCGCCAATACGCGCCCGCGACGCTCGTCAACTTGAAAGCGCCCAGTTTCCCCGTCGACGGCACGTGCGGCCCGACGCACAGGTCAAACCAGCCGCCCATCTTGTAAACCGAGATCTCGACGTCCTGCGGCAGGTCACGGATGATCTCGACCTTGAAGTGTTCCTTGATCTCCGTGAAGGTCTTGATCGCCTCGTCACGGGTGACGACTTCGCGCGCGACCGGGAAATCGCTCTTGACGATCGCCTGCATCGCCGCCTCGATTTTCTCGAAGTCGGCCTCGTTGACTTTCACGCCCGCCGGGAAAAGGAAATCGTAGTAAAACCCGTTGTCGATCACCGGACCGATCGTGACCTGCGTCCCCGGGTAAAGTTTCTGCACGGCCATGGCCATGAGATGCGCCGTCGTGTGGCGGATGACGTCGACACCCTCTTCGTTTTTGGGCGTGACAAAATTGACCGTCGCGTCCGTCGTCAGGGTCGCTGCCATGTCCTTCATCTGGCCGTTGACCTTGGCGGCCAATGCGGCCCGCGCGAGGCCGGCGCCGATGCTCTTGGCGACGTCGTTCAACGTCGTGCCGGCCGGGTATTGGCGTTCAGAACCGTCGGGCAGGGTGACTTTTACTTGGGCGGATGGCGATGCGGACATAAACGGGGCGGACCTCCTCGAAAAAGAGGTCCGAAATTATCAGCGCGAGAAGATATCGGCAAGGATGTAGGGACCGCGCTCGATAAAGGGTTCGGCGTTCTCGAAACCCAGGTCCGCGGCGGCCAGGGCGACATCGACGCAGTCGATCTGGTCACCCGGCTCAAAATCCTCGGCCAGCGCCTCGGCAAGATGGCCGTACAGGAGAAAATCGCAAGCCTCGTCCGCCGCGATCCCGACGGCTGCCAGGTCGTCCAACGTCAACCCAAAAGGCGCCGCGAAACCCGCCACGGTCAGGGGCTCGTTGCTGCACGACTCAAGAACCCGCAAATAGTCGCGCAGGGGGATCTGCAACTTCAACGCAAAGTTTTTTTCAATTGAACTGGACATGAGGGGTGTTTCGGACGCCGGCCGCGCGACTTGACGCGAGGACGTCCGCGAGGCGGTTTCCAATCAACCGCAAAAACCCGGAATCATTCTGGTTTCAGGCTCTGTATCTCGAAAGTCACAGCGTAACTTTCCTCGTCCCCGAATCCAAATTGGGCCTGCAGTGGCAAACGAGGCTCCCGCAGGTCAATCGACACCGGCCTGGCCATCGCGCTGGCGACAAGATTTCCCTGCGACTTGCCCCCCGGAACAGGCCGGGGCAACAAACCCAGCAGCGTCGCCAGATCGCCCTCGTTGGTCACGATCGACTGGTCGGGCGTGGCTTGCTGGACGGAGATTTTCGCCCGGGGTGAAATCAAAACCAGGGACCCGTCCACCTTGCGCCAAAGGTGCCAGACCTCGCGATAATTCTCGTTACGACTGGTTGCCCCGAATGACGTGACCTTGGACCGGACCATGGACCAAGCGACTTGAATCCGGGCCGATTCGGGCAAGGGCTGGGTGGCCTGCGAAGGTCGGACCTTGGGCGTTTTCCGGGCAGGAACCGCCGCCACCGCGGTCGTGGCCCAAGCATGGGACGGACCGAAGACGCAAAAAGCGACCATGTAAACAAGAAGACGGAACACCGTAAACCCCGATAAGAAGTAAACTTTTCCTGATTTATATTGTAACCTTCTCAAAGACAATCAGGAATCGGGGCAGGAATCGGGGCAGGAATCAGGGCGGGGACCTCAGGCTTGCCAAATTGTAGACAAAATCCGCTGCCGGGTTGGTTGAGGCAAATTGTCGCCGCCGCGGCTTTTGCCGTGGTCATCGCGATTACCTTCGCCAACAGCTACAACCTTGCCTTCG
>CAWUNT010000348.1:0-2790 GCA_963923405.1 uncultured bacterium
TCGTGGGCTCGGAGATGTGTATAAGAGACAGTTGACGTGGAAGGCGACTGGCGAATTCGGAATGACCGCGCGAGTTGTTCCTGAAATTGGAAGTGAAAACAGTGTGTTGTCGGCTATCGCGGCGCTGACCCAGCCCGGGCAGACGTCCCAGCAGCTGGTCGAGAGCCGGGGTTCGCATTATGTTCTCCGCCTCAAGAAGAAAACGGCGGCGGACATGGGCAAGTTGACCGCGGAGAAGAAAGGCGAGCTCCGTCGCAGCGCGTCGGGATCACTCGGGCAGGCGTTCTTGAGCGCCTTCGAGAAGCAGACCCGCGACGATTTGAAAAAGCGTGGCCGGATCTGGGAAAATCCGGACTACCTGCAAATCGACCGGAGCAGCAAGGTGGCTGATGCCAGTGACGCGGTTCCGGTGGACGTCGGCGGCTGAGTCCCGGGTGACGCCGCGTCCGTTGAAATTGCTGATCGTCCGCAAGACGACCAACCTGGAATGGCATGGTAGCGCGATCCGGCGGGAAGTCGCCGCCGGGCGCATGCCACCCGAGGATCTCGCCAGGCTGCAACGCGCGCATGACGAGCATTACCAGACGTTGGACGGCTTGCGGGCACGATTGCTGAAATCCCAGATTTCGTTTGTCGAGATCACGCGGGATACCGACTGGCCGGAGTCCCGGAAATTTGACGCGATCATCACCGTGGGTGGCGACGGGACGTTATTGTCCGCCACCCACAAGGTATCCGATGATACCCTGACCATCGGTGTGCGTTCGTCGCGATCGAGTGTTGGCCATTTGTGCGCTTATGATGGCGCGTCACTGGACGAACTGGTCGACGACCTGACTTCAAACAAATGTCACGGGATTCATGTCGCGCGGATCCGGGCGCGAATCCAGCGCGTCAAGACGTCCGACTTTCTTTATACCGACCCGGTCTTGAATGACTTCCTTTACTGCAACGTCAATCCCGCCGCCACGACGCGCTACCGCCTGCGACTCGTCGAGGGTGGCGTCGATCATGTGGAAGAGCAAAAATCCTCCGGAATCTGGATTGCGACGGCCGTCGGAAGTACGGCTGGGATCGCCAGCGCGGGCGGCGCCCCCGTTGAATGGAGTGACCGGCGGATGCAGTTCCGTGTCCGCGAGGTGTTCTCCGGCGGAAAGGTGAAACCAGTGAAAATCTCTGGTTTCGTTGACTTGACTCACGATGTTTTTGAAATTGAAAACCGCAGTGAGAAGGCGTTCCTTGCCCTCGACGGCCAGCATGGCGAAGTCCCTCTTGGCCTTGGAGATATTGTCCGTTTTTGTGTTGCGCCTGAATTGCATCTCGCGATCAGGAGATCTTGATCGCGTCCCCGTCCATCTTGATCCGCCCGGTACCGCGATTAATGGCCGCGGCCGCTGGTTCCGATGAATCCCCCAGAAAAAAAGGAGGATTCGTCATGAAATGTTTTGTCGCCGTTGCGGGTGGCGTGGCTCTCGCGGCCGTATTTTCGACCAGCGCCTTCGCTGGTGAAGTGAATCGCCGCCTGATCGCCGAAATCGACCCGGTGGCTCCGTCTTCAGCAATGTACGAGCAACAGGCGAGCGGGATCACCACGAGCAAGTTTGGTGGCTCTGTCGATTTCAATGTCGGGGAAAATTTCTCCACGGGTCCGGAATTCTGGAGTGGAACGTTCCTCGCCAAGGGAGATGAAACGGGATCCGCGTCGTTCCGCCGCGAGGACTTGTTCCCCGGGGAACGTCAGAAACTGGACGCGTTGCGCCTGCGCTGGAACGTCAGCTTCTGGGAAGTTCCGGCATCCATGCGCGGCTGGTACACGCGCCTCAGTTACGATTACATTCGCGTCAATTCCCGCGCCAACCGTTATACGGAGCAAGTTGATTCCGCCAACGCTTTGCCTGTCGATTTCTCCGGTGAATTGCCTGCCGACGAGACCGATTTGATCACGGACATGCGTCACGGAATTTCAGTCGGTGTCGGCAACCGTTGGCTTGTAAGCAACCAGAAGCTGTCTGTTTCTGTCGGGGCTGGTATTTCCCGGTATTTCCGCCGCAGCGTTACCATCGACAGCAAAGATCCGCAGGCCGTCGCTGACTACGAGGACATGATCAACACGTTGCCCGACACGCGCCTTGCCCTGCGCCCGATTCCCGAGTTGAACCTGGGCGTCGGTTACGCTTTCTGACGAGTCGCCTAATCTGCCTCGATGGAGTCGAGACGTGCCCGCGCCGCGGCCACGTCCGCCTCCGCCATTTCTTTCATCGCCTGTAGCTGCCTCGTGAGCAGATCGTCGAGTTCGGTTCTTTTCTCGGCTTCCAGCAGGCTGATGCCCGCCACGGCTCCCGGGATGGATCGCAGTCTGGCGTAATTGGCTTCGTTGAACTTGTGCTCGATGGCTTGCTTCTCAACCTCTATTTTCACCATCGCCAGCTTTGCCTCAAACCAGCGGAGCATCGCGCGGGCTTCGGCCTTTTTGGCCTCGCGCCACGATGGAGGGAGGGTGGATGATTCCGCCGGTGAGGGAACGTCGAACGCCCTCCGGTCGACCGGATCTTCCACATCGATCGTGGTGGGGATCTCGGCCAGCAGGTCCGGCAGCATGCGCCCGCCAGCAAGGGCGACACCAAGGGCGACAGCGAGGGCGAGCATGACAGTCTTTACCGTGACCGGCCTGATCAGGGAGTTCAATTTTCTCACAGGTTGTGGCCTCCGCGGCATCGTTCAAACGCCGGGATGCACAAACTGATCACGGACGGGGCGAGGTTACCCGCCGGTCACGGAAATTCCGTCCAC
>CAWUNT010000349.1:0-2784 GCA_963923405.1 uncultured bacterium
TAGCGTAGCGTCTCGTGGGCTCGGAGATGTGTATAAGAGACAGGCACTGGATGGAGAAAGTCCTGGTCGGGTTGGTCGCCAGATATTCGAGGTCCATCCTGGCGGTCCAGGCATGACGCCCGGCTGCCAGCGCGCCCGTCGGTTTCGATGCCGGTAATGAGGCAATCGATTCCACGGCGTCGGGCGTCGCGTTGTTGTAGAACTTTGTCGCCAACATCCTGAACTTGGCCGGGTCGGCATTCAACAAATTGAGCTTGAGGTTGGTGGCGCTGCCGGACACGACCCCCACGGCATCAGGAGTCAGGGCGCAAGAGGGCGTCGAGACCACGACGCTTTGCAGGACCGGCTGGTCCACGGTCAGGCTCTGTGAACACGAATATGGCAATCCGGCCGCGTCGACCGCGACCGCGACGAATTTCACCGTGCCGGCGACTGCCACGGCAGGCAAGGTTTGCTCGCCAAGGGCCGGGTCATAAGATGTGCCGTAAATCGCGAGGGAACAGATTGGGGATCCACCCGGCAAGGTGACGGTAGCTTTGGTCGTTCCCCCGGCAGTGATCCGCGAGGGATTGAGGGAAAGCGAGCAATTAGCGAGGGGCGGGGCTTCCGGCGGCGCGGTGGAGACAACCTCGCCGCTGCACTGGGTCGTCAGGGAACTGACGGCTCCGCCCGAGACGGACTCAAACTGCACGCGGGCAGTCCAGACATGGCGCCCCGCGGACAAGGCGCCCGTAGCGCGCGTCGCCGGCAGAGACTCGATGACTACGGCGTCCGGTTCGCCGGCCTTCGACAGGGACGCTGAACTTACCCTGAATTTGGTCGCGTCCAGATTGGCGAGGTTGATGCGCAGGTTTGTCCTCTCGCCTGCTTTGACCGAGAGGCTTTCCGGGACCAGGGAGCAGGTTGGTGACACCAGCGAAAGGCCGGATGACAAAGGTGCTTTTACCGTGAGGCCGACGGTGCACATGTACGAGCGGTTATCGCTGTCTATCGCGACGGCAATAATCCTGGCGCTGCCGCTAGCGGTAACGGCAGGTAACTCATGTTCCGCGGCGGATACGTCAGCGGCCTCCCCGTTGATCGCAAGAGAGCTCATATTCTTGCCATCCGGCAGGGACACTTTCACTTTCGGTGAGGAACCTAAATCAACCTCGTTCCGTTCCAGCGACATGACGCAAGTCCCGACCTTGGCGACTTCCGGGGAAATCACCGCGCCAGCTGTCCCGTCACCGCCGCTATTCGCCTGGATCTGGGTGTCCAGAGGCCTCGCACCACCCGTTCCACGGAAAGTCACCCTTTGTTGGCCGCAAGCCGCGAGTAAAAAGAATGCGAGCAGCCCTGAAGTGACATGTATGGCGGGAATCCTCATGACCGATCTCCTCCGGTCACGTCACAACGCGACCAAAGGGTAGTTTCGGCGGGTGGTCGCCTGACTTTAGGAAAAAATGCGGCGGTTTCAGAACTCTTTTTCATTCCGTGTGTACGGATAGTTAGGGCGAGATAAAGCCTCGCGCGGCAGGCCAATCAACGCAACTTGCAGAGCCAGAGCGAGTTTATTTCACGCAAAGGACATTATTTCCGTCGACATTCCACCCCCGGATGACGTCTTGGCGCGTAACTCCCGATTGAAGGTTGGTGTCCAGGTAAGAAAACGCCCGTCCACCGCTGCCAGCGAAGTAGTAGGCCAGGTTGTTGGCGTCCGGATAGATCGTTGACGTCCAGAAGCCATTGGCCCAGTCGGCCGCGAGCCACACTGGCACTTCATTGAACGCATACCATTGCGAGAAGTCTTCCGTTGACGGCAGGCGCCATCCGGTCATGCCGTTGTGGTTCAGGTTCGCGCAATAGGCGCTCGCCTGGCTCCACGGCATGATGCCCTTGTTTTTCGTGTAATAACTTCCAGACGCGTTCCGGAACGTGCAACGCGCCGGATCACTGGCGCAGCTCGATGGCCCGCCGCTGGCGTTCGTTGTGACGTCCGTCCAGGCGGAAACCGGGGGCGGAGGCGGTGGCGGCGCTACCCGGTTTTGGGTTGCCGGCGTCGCGGTTGGCCGGGTCTGGTTCTGGTTCGCGTTGACGGCTGGTATCGGTACTGGCGATTGATCCGCCGCCGCGTTCGCTTCGGCTCCCGCGGTTACCGCGCGAGGATCCCCGGCCACCGTTCGTCCGGAAAATTTTGACTCGGAGGAACACCCCAATGGTCCCGTCAGTGTCACGACCACGAAAGTTGTCAAACGAGTCAGATTTTTCACAGACGTCTCCCCGCCAATCGTTCAAGGGGCGATCGCGAAACCGAGTACCGCGCCCGGACCGGTGCCGTTTCCTTCACAATTCGGGTCAAGAGATATCCACTGCATGTTCGGATCGCACCTCGGGTGATTGTCAAGGCGCCCGCAATTCACCACGCAGCGGTACAAGGCAACTTTGCGCGCGTGGGCGAAATCGTTGGCCGAGATCGTGAAAGCCGGCCCTTCCGGCTGGGCGTAATCCGCCGGCACGGTTTCGCCCGGCTGCAAATAATAATGCTGGATATTGCCACTCAAGCCCGTCCGGAACCAACGCACCAGCGTTTTGTCCAGGCCTGGCAGGGCGTAAAAATAGGTCTGTGCCTCGAAAACGTAATTGGCGGCGGTGCATTCCGCGGCGTCGGACACGTAGATGTGATTCGTGTAGAACGCGGTGTCAAAATTACTGCGGCACCGGTGGATCGCGCTCAGAGCCTGGCAAACGCCATTGATGACGACACCGCTGTCGCATGGGGCGGTCGGGGTATTTGTATTTCCG
>CAWUNT010000350.1:0-2783 GCA_963923405.1 uncultured bacterium
GCGTCTCACGAATCGGCACGGTGATGTCGCCGGCGTCCTCAATCTTGTAACCAAGGACATGGATCTTCTCGTGAAGGCCAGCGATCCGGACAGCCGACGGACCGACGTTGGCGCCGCGAATGTTCGCCCCCAGGTCGGAGGGCACGCCGATGACTCTGACGGACTTGAACTTGCTGGACACGTTGAAACTCCTGTAACGACCCAACACAAATAAGAAGGGCCCCTGGAAGGGAATCCGTGGTAACGGGTCGGACGATACCACGAAATTCCCGCCAGGGGCCCCTTGAAACTATCAACCCATGCTTTGCAAGAGACCGAGGACGATGGACGGCTGCTGGTTCGCCTGCGACAGAACCGAGGTACCTGCCTGCTGCAGGATCTTGTTCTGGGTGTAGATCGCAGACTCAGAAGCGAAGTCCGTGTCACGGATGCGGCTACGCGCGGTCTCGAGGTTCTCGACCTGCGAGCCAAGGTTCGCCACAGTCGTCGTCAGACGGTTCTGGATGGCGCCCAGGTACGACCTGTAGTCGTTGATCTGGAGGATCGCGTCATCGAGAGTCGAGATCGACGTTTGCGCGCTTTCCTTGGAGTTGATCCGTGCGCCTTCTTCCTGCTTGCCGAGGCCGAGGCCGCCTTCACCGTAGGTGGTGGCGTTCAACTTCTGCAAGTCGATGCGGATGATGTTGACCGGGTTCGGATCACTCAGGGCGTCGGATCCCACGTAGTAATCCTTGCTGACCTGGACTTCGAGGGGGAACGAATTGCCGCCCTTGAGGTCGTCATTGATATCGTTCTGGCCGACGAGGAGGCGGGTGCCGTTGAACTCGGTGGACAGGGCGATACGGTCGATTTCCATCTTCAGCGCGCGGAATTCACGGTCAAGGAACTCACGTTCGGAGACACCGATCGTGTCACTGGCGGACTGAACAGCCAGTTCGCGGAGGCGGGCCAACATGTTGGTCGTCTCCATCAGGCCGCCTTCCGCGGTCTGAACGAGGGAGATACCATCGTTGGCGTTGCGGCGTGCCTGGGCCAGAGAACGGACATCGGCACGCAAGTTGTCGGAAATTGCCAGGCCGGCTGCGTCATCGGCTGACCGGTTGATCCGGTCACCGGAAGCCAACTTCGCGGCAGAGTTGCCGAGTGCTTCCGTCGATGACTCCAAGCGACGCTGGGCGTTCAAGGACGACACGTTTGTACGAATACGCAAACCCATAATCAGACCTCCTGTCTTGTGACGAGCGACTCCATGTCACTCCGTTGGGGCGGATCGTCCGGGAACCTGAATGGATTAGGGGGGCTCGCGGCGATGGATATAAATGCCTGTTATGATTGGATTTTATTTTTCCCCCGGCAAATTGTGCCGGGTGACGCAGGCAAAATCTGCCCTGTTCCCAGCCGTCTGTGGGGATTTCGCGGTTGGCTGTGATACAAAATTGCATTCAGCAAAATCCCAAAAATTGGAGCAGCCCGTGAAGAACAACCCGGCATCCACGACATCACGCAAGCGACTTCGCGACTTCGGGGTTCGTATTGGTTCTTTCGAGCCGGGTCCCTTCAACGCGATCACTGATGTCGCCGGGGTTCGCGTCGGGCATGTGACTTTGGAGCGGGGTGACGGGAAGTTGAAAGTGGGCGAGGGGCCAGTGCGCACCGGAGTCACGGCGATCATCCCGGCCGAGGGCGATTTGTGGAACCAGAAACTCGCGGCCGGGTCGTTTGTCCTCAATGGCACGGGCGAGGCCGCAGGGCTGATGTGGGTGCAGGAATCCGGGATTCTGGAGAACCCGATTGTCTTCACCAACACGCTGTCCGTGTCGGCGGCCCATATCGGTTTGCTGGAGTGGATGCTGGAACGTTATCCGGCGCTCGGTGTTACCGACGATACGCCGACGCCGATGGTGCTGGAGTGTGACGATTCGACGCTGAACGATTCGCGCGGGATGCATGTGACGCCGGGGCATGTGAAAGAGGCGCTCGCCATGGCCGCGTCCGGACCCGTTGCGGAGGGGTGCGTCGGCGCGGGGACGGGCATGATGACGTATGACTTCAAGGGTGGAATCGGGACGGCCTCACGGCGATTGCCGATGGATAAAGGCGGGTACACGGTCGGCGTGATCCTGAACTCGAATCACGGCCGGCGCCATAACCTGCGCGTCAAGGGGCATCCCGTCGGGCAGTTGATTCCGGAACTGATGCCCACGCGCGGACAAGAAGGATCGATCACCGTCGTCGTCGCGACGGACGCGCCGTGCGACGCGCGGCAACTTTCGCGCCTTGCGAAGCGCGCGATGCTGGGCGTCGGACGCACGGGCGGGATCGCTTATCACGGCAGCGGCGACGTCGCCGTCGCGTTCTCGACGGGCAATCGAATCCCGCATTATCCTGAGAAGGCGGAATACACCGCGCGCGCCATCTCCGATTTCTGGATGAACGATCTTTTCGAGGCCGCCGCCGATTGCACCGAGGAGGCTGTTCTCAACGCGATGCTGGCCGCGAAGACCGTCATCGGCCGCGATGGCAACACCGCCCACGCGATCCCCCACGACCGTCTCGACGTCATCCTGAGCGGAGCATCATCCTGACTCTCGCGTCATTCTGAGCGGAGCGTCATTCTGAGCGGAGCGTCATTCTGAGGCGAAGCCGAAGAATCCTCTCTTCCCCGTTTATTCCACCGCGAACTGCCCTTCAGCGACCGGTGAATTGAAATATTTCAGTGAGGAAAGGATTCTTCGGCCTGTGGCCTCAGAATCTGTCTCTTATACACATCTCCGAGCCCACGA
>CAWUNT010000351.1:0-2779 GCA_963923405.1 uncultured bacterium
CCACCGTTGACCGGATCATCCAGCAGTTCCCGGCAGAGCGCCAGGAGCAGATCCGCATGATGCTCGCCGGCGGCTTGCGCGGGGTCGTCGCTCAGACACTGCTCAGGAAAATCGGCGGAGGTCGCGTCGCGGCGCACGAGATCCTTGTGGTGAACGACGCCGTCAGCGCGATGATCCGCGAGGGCAAGAACCACATGATCCCGAACCACATGCAGACACAAAAGGCCGACGGCAATATCCTGCTCAACGACTCATTGATGGCCCTGGTGAATGCCAATGTCGTGAGCCCGGCTGACGCCTACGCGAAAGCCGTCGACAAGAATTCCCTGGCGGAAATGATGAAGCGCAAGGGTATCGACACGACCCCGTTTGAGATGAAGAAATCCGCGTGACAGCGTAGGCGATAATCCGGTAATCCTTTGTGGACGCGCCCTTGACGTAGAGCTGCATCCACCCCCCGCCCAAGGACCGGATCCATGACGCAATTCCGGAAATCACAATACTTCCGAGTACTTGCAGGCATTTTCCTGACGGTTTCCACGGTCGCGGCCCTGACCAGCTGCCATCCCGGCGCGCCAGACTCCTCGCTTTTGATCTACGGGGGCACGCCCGTTCCGCGTGACAGGCACAGAAGTGTCGTCGCCATCCACGAATCCAGCAAAGTCATCTGTACCGGCACCTTGATCCATCCCAGCGTCGTCCTCACCGCGGGACACTGCATCGCCAGTGGCGACGGCCAAACACGGATCACCGGGATCTCAGACGGACCGGGCCGTGACGGCGGCGCCAGAAAGGCTGAAACCGGGATCTCGGACAGCGTGGTTCATCCGGATTTCAAGGCACATCCCCGCGGCAACATGGACGTCGGTCTTTTGTTCCTTGCCACGCCCCTGGAAACTTCCGGTCCAGCAAGCCCGGCGGCAGCCACCGCTTTCATCGAGGACAACGCCGCCAACGTCCGCGCCTTGCTCGCGTTGCTTCCCGCGCCAGACCATACGGTCATCATCGCCCCTATCTTGACCATGGTCGGTTACGGACGACGCGAAGACGGAAGGTCGGGAAAAAAGTTTGCCGTCGACGTGCCCGTGACCCAGAGCAATCCGTCTGAAATAGCCCTCGGCGGATCCGGCAAGGACTCTTGCGATGGCGACAGTGGGGGACCAGTCCTTGACACGGCAGGTCGCCTTGTCGCGGTAATCTCGCGCGGATTGACGATTGGATGCGGCAACGGTGGCATCGCGACCGTCGTCGCGGACGCGTCATGCTGGATTCGCGAAGAGGCCATGAACCGCGGGTTCGAGATTCCTGTTTCGCAGCCATGTGGTGATCCGGCCCGTCAAGCCGAGTCGCTCAAAACTGCCCTCTCGGCAACAGGGACAAAAACGGGTGGAACCGACGGAACAACGGTGGACCTGTCCGGCTGGTATCTGGAGTCCATTGCCATGTTGCAGGACCTTGTTCCCGACGCGACTTCCGTCAACCTCAAGGGCAATCACTTGACTGACGTCCGCGAATTATTGTGGCTTCCCCGCCTCCGCCACGTGGACTTGTCTTTCAACAACATCCCGGCGGATGACATTCATGAGTTGGAAAGAAAAGGCATCGCGGTGCGCGGCGCCAACCTGCAAATTTCGACGTTTCTTGCCACTCCGTTCTATGAGGCTTGCTCGCGTCTTGACCAGGCCAGCCTGACGGACGATGAGAAAATCCAGATCAAGGCACTTCGCGCGCGGTTTGCCTCCAGCGACTGCGCGACGATCAACGCGCGGCTTGTGAAGACATTGCGACTCCAGCTCGCTGCCCGTGACTTGAAGTCCGTGTCATTGCTGGCCGGACTGCCACTGCTCGAGCACCTCGATTTGTCCGGCAATCCGCTCGAGACCTTGATCCCGCTGCTCGATATCGAGAACCTGAAGTCCCTCCGGATTGCTGGCGTACCGCAAGCCGTTCTTGAGCAGGACCATGGCGTTCTGGACATCATCAGGAGCCGAGGCGTGCAAGTTGTGACTGGCTCCGCTCCTGACGCGACCACCAACTGAGAGACAACCTGATGTCCGGTCCAAGAATGGCGGAACCCTCCCTGGCGCGCGTATCGACTGTGGTTTACACCATCATGATGACGGTGGGACTGACGCTGATGCGTTTCTGGCAGGACAACTTGCGACTCGCGTTCCAGTTCCCCGCCGACCCCGCTGAAAAAATACGCCTCGCGGCCGCCGGAATCCTGGCCGCCGGCTTTCTACTGACATCCAGTGCCGTGCTCGAGGATTGGAGCCCTTCGTTCAAACGCCTCAAGGAAATGTTCACCCGGCTGATCGGTCCAACCGCATGGTGGGTACCCTTGTGGCTCGCGCTGCTGTCTTCCCTCGGTGAGGAAATTCTCTTCCGAGGGGCCTTGCAGCCGTCATTGGGCCTCGTCCCGACCAGCATCCTGTTTGGCCTCGCCCACGTCGGTCCGGATGGCCGGATCGGCGCCTGGAGTTTTTGGGCTGCCGGGGCTGGAATCGTCCTCGGTTTCACTTTCCAGGAAACCGGCTGTCTATGGCCGGCCATCGCCGCCCATTTTCTGGTAAATGGGGTTTCGCTTTTGTCGCTTCGAAGGCAATATTCACAGCAATGAAGCCAGGTCACCTTCACGTCTGCCTCTATCGCCCCGAGATCCCGCAAAATACGGGTAACATCGGCCGGCTCGTCGCCGGATCGCAGTGCCGGTTGCACCTGATCCGCCCCTTCGCGTTCTCGACAGATGACAAGAACCTTCGACGCGCCGGCCTCGACT
>CAWUNT010000352.1:0-2778 GCA_963923405.1 uncultured bacterium
CGGCGCCGCCCGGTCCTGGAAAAAAACTTCACGGACTACTGCGCTTGCCTCGCGGGGGTCTGGCGCGTTTCCGGCGTCAAGTTGCGCCCGGAGTTTTTTACCGACGCACGCCGCCCCGGATCCCAGCGCAATCCTGAGACAGACCGCATCCTCGGTTGGTCACGCACCGCCGGCATCCGTTCCGAATACGCCAAATGCCACAACCGTAGCGGCATCAACCTCAACTGGATCGCGGCGGCTCAACTCGAGAAAAAGACTCCTCAACCCGCCGCGCCACAAAGTCCGCCCCGAGCCCGCTGATCGCGACTGTTTTCTGGCGACTCGACTGACCACGGACGATTTCAATCTGGCGGCTTGCCGTATCCAGAAAATCCGCGAGAAATTCCACCACGGCTTCGTTGGCTTTTCCGTCAACCGGAGGCGCCGCGACTTTCAATTTCAACCGCTCGCCATTGGAACCATGAAATCCGGCGAATCCGGGCTTTCTCGCGCCGGGTTGGACGGCGATCTGAAGGAGCAGGGTCCCGTCCGCGGCGACCGACATCCAAGGTGGCATGGGTGACTTCACGGCTCACGGCCCAGGAAACGCGGCGCTCGCGTCGGACCCGATCGCATGGCAACGGCGAGTAGAGTGATCAAGTAAGGCATTGCCTGGATGAACTGGACAGGAACTGACATCCCGAAAATCGCGTGCCCGCTGCCCTGCAGGCGGATCTGCGCGGCATCGGCCGCGGCGAAAGCCAGGCA
This sequence comes from uncultured bacterium, assembly GCA_963923405.1. Classification (GTDB taxonomy): domain Bacteria; phylum Bdellovibrionota_B; class Oligoflexia; order Oligoflexales; family RGVZ01; genus RGVZ01. Next base: position 748 of record CAWUNT010000352.1, read on the forward strand.
CGTGATCGCCGCGGGAATGGGCCGCCACCCGGCGAAGATCACTGCCGCCAGAGCCATGAACCCGCGTCCGCCAGTCATTCCTCGCGCGTAAGAAGACGACAACAATACCGACAATGTCGCGCCACCAAGTCCTGCGAGAACACCGCTGGCAACCACCGCTCCAAATCTGACACTCCCGGGATTGATCCCCGCGCTCTCAAGCGCCCGTGGTTCCTCACCAGCGAATCTGACGAACAACCCGGCGCGAGTCCTGCCCAAAAACCACGTGATCGCGAACGGCATGGCCAGCGCCAGCCCTGTCATCCCGTACAACAGAGTTTCACCTGAACCGTCTGTCCCGGGAGGCGACTCCATGGAGGGCGTTCCGCCCGAAATCCCGTACAACGCCTTGGTCAAGTATGGAGCCGCGCCCGCGGCCAGCATGTTGAACGCCGCCCCGGCCACGACTTGCTGGGCGCGCCCGTGAATCGCGAAAATCGCGTAAACGCAAGAGGCCATGGCGCCGGCCAGCGCCGCGGCAAAAAGGCCGGCAGGCTGGGATCCGGTCGCGTATACCGCGACCGCGCCACACAAAGCCCCGGCGATCATCAGTCCCTCGAGGGCAATGTTGACGATTCCTGATCGTTCACACACCAGTCCACCCATTGCCGCCAACAGCAGGGGCAACGCAAGTCGCAAGGACGACATGATCCACTCAAGATCCAGGATGGTGCTCATGTCCGTTTTCTCCACTGGAACCACTTCGCGGTCGCGAACAAAATGACGCAGCCCTGAATGATCGTCGCGAGATCCCTCGTCACATGGTCTGTCTCAAAATCAAGATCGAGAGCTCCCTTGTGCAGCGCGCCAAACAGCAACGCTGACGCCACCAACGCCAGAGGTCTGCCGCTGGCCAGCAACGCCACCGCGATCCCGGTGAACCCATAATCCGACGAAAAACCGATCCGGAAACGCCCGGTCCCGCCAAGAACGTCGCCGAGTCCGCCAAGTCCCGCCAGCGCGCCCGCGATGGTCATGGCCAGCATCATCTGGCGACCAGTGTCGATGCCAGCGAAAGCCGTGGCCGTCGGATTCGCGCCCGTCGCCAGCATCCCGAATCCGGGGCGCGTGCGTTGAAAAATGAACCAGACGCCCACGGCCGCGATCAACCCGCACACGAACCAGACCGTAACCGGCGCCCCGTCAAACCACGCGAGACTCGAGGCCCTGAATGCCGCCCCGACAGGCCGCGTCTCTGGGTTTTGCGTATCAAGGCTATGCAACTTCTCAAGGACAACCCAGCTCGTGAAGGCCGTCACAAGAAAGTTCAGCATGATCGACGTCACCACTTCGTGACTGCCACGTCGTGCCCGCAGGTATCCCACCATCAAACCCGCGATTCCGCCGGCCGTGGCCGCCGCCAACGCGCATACGGTCATCCCGGCGAAACGCGCCCCGAAAGACGGCGCATCCGCGAACTCCGGAAATACGGACGTGATTCCCAGGGCAGCAGCCGTCGCCGCCATCGCGCCGAGGACCAGTTGTCCTTCAGCCCCGATGTTGAACAAGCCAGCCCGGTAGGCCACGGCCACAGACAACCCCGTGAAGATCAGTGGCGTGGTGTAGACCAGCGTCATGCCGAAGTCGTACGCGGTGCCAAAGCCCGCGTTCACCATGACCTGAAAAACATGTAACGGATTTTCCCCGGCCAGCGCGGCCGCGCACAACCCGACAACGAGTCCGGTCAAGATCGCCGCGCCCCTCATGAACGGATTCCCCCCGTCATCGCAAGACCGATTCCCGCCAGGTCAAAACGTCCGTCATCCGCCGGACGGAATTCCCTCGCGATACGTCCACGTAGCATCACAACCACGCGGTCACTCAGGCGGCAAAGCTCGTCGATGTCACTTGATACCAGAAGCACCCCGGCGCCACGCTCGCGCGCGGCAAACAAAGCGTCGTGGATGCGTCGCGCGGCGCGCCAGTCAACACCGCGGGTGGGATGCGCCGCCAGGACGAGATCCGGGTTCTGCCCCAACTCGCGCCCGACCA
>CAWUNT010000353.1:0-2762 GCA_963923405.1 uncultured bacterium
CCGCCTTCAAGTCAAAGGCCCCCTCTCCCAGCCCTCGACCCAACCTATCTGAGCAGTATCGAAATCTTGGCCCGCGCGGCCCCCAGACTTTGACAGCGCGCGCCGCGACCGCGTAAAATTGTAGTGATGAACCCGGAATTGCCAACGGATGCACGAGAGCAGGTGCTCGAGGATGCGGCGCTGCACGCGTTGTCCGTCTACGTCAGCCTCGGCGACAAGGCGATAGAGATGCTTGGGCAAGGCCGTTTCGACGAGGCGAGTGTCGCTCTTGAGCGGCGGAAGGCTGTCCTTCACAACTTCCGCGTGATCGACGCTCGCGCCCTGCGGAAAGGTTACAGTCCGGCGATTCTCGCTCAGGTAGAGCGTCTCGGGCAGGCGGCGATTTCGATCGACAAAGCCGTCCATGAAGCCCTCACCCGGGAGCATGAAGGCCTGCGCAACATGATGGCAGACCTGTCGAGTCGCAAGAAGATCGGGAATTACAGGTCGGGTCAACTGGACCGCCCTGTTGTGGAGCAAGGAATCTGATAAAGGAGACCTGAGCATGAGTTCCCAGCAAATCCGCCGGCCAAAATTAGCTCTGGTGTACGGAAACCTGCCCACGGTCGAGGAGATCGACCAGTTCAGGCTGCTGAGCGAAAACTATGAAATCAAGGTTGTGGCCTCAGAGTCCATCTGTGGCTATCTTTCCCAGACCAGCTGGTTCCAGGACCTGGAGTGCGTGGCTCTCAAGGATTACGACGACAATCCAGGTTACTTGCCCGGGCTTGAGAACATCCTGGTCAACTTCGATATCGTCGTTATCAAGGAACGCCTTGGACTGTACGCGTACCAGGCAGTCAAAGCCAAGTGGCGCAAGCGTTTCCACCTGATCGCATGGGTGGACAATCTGGTGCCGTTCCCTGGAAGCGATGTCCAGCAGATCCAGGCGATTCGCGGCGAGGTCGCGAATGCCGCTGACGCTTTCATCGTCCAGACCACTGCCGCGCGCCAGGCGTTGATGCTCGAGGGCATCGATGACGCCCGGATTTTCACCATGCGTCCCTGGGTCGAGGGACGTATCCAGCGTTCGCCGAAGGCCCGTGCCGAGGCTCTGGAGCAGCTCGGACTGGCGGAGAGCGAGTTCGTCGTGACGCACCTTGGCCAGGTTGAGTGGGAAGAGGGGCTTTACGACCTTGCGCACGCCATCCGTCTCGCGATCAACAATGACGCGAGCCTCGCGCGCCGTTTGCGCGTCATTCTGTGTGGCATCGGGAGTTTCGCGACTGAACTGCGTGACCGTCTCGTGCAACTCGGTATCGACCAGCGCGTCGTTTATGTCGCGCCGGAGCGTGGCGCGATCGACAATGTGCTCCAGGCTACGGATGCCCTGTATGTGTCGGCGATCTCCAGTCGTGATCGCCTCGAGGGTGACCCGTACCGCCTCGTTACCGCCATGACGCTCGGAATCCCGGTCATTGCCAGTCGCTCGCCCCTCGTGGAGGAGTACGTCGGGAAGCACCGGATCGATTTCTGCTCCGGATCTCCCTTCAGCCTTGCCGAAGCCATCCAGAAGGCATCCAGCGCGCGCGCGATCACCAACGACATCGTCAAGAAGAACCAGGCTGCCGCCGCCAGGATTCACAGCAGCGACAAAGTTGGCGAGGAAATGAACCGCGTATTCACCAACATCGTCGCCGTTCCGCAAATTGTCGGCAAGGGTTCAATCGACCTGCAAGTGCAGGAAGTCGAAACCAAGGTTCAGGCGAAGCAGTACCTGGCCGCCATCGGCCTCATCGAGGAGCTGCTCAAGAAGGATGATTTGCCGGCTCACCACGAAGCCAACTTGCACCGTCTCATCGGTGATTCGTTCACGAAACTTGGCGATCTTGAATCCGGAAAAGCCGCATACATCAAGGCAACCCTCAAGGATCCATATTGCGCACGTGGCTTCATCGGGCTCGGAACGGTCGCGTTGCTCAGGAACAGTTATGACCTCGGTGTCATCAATTTCCAGAAGGCGATCAGCCTTTCGCCGGATGATGAGATGGCAAACCTCGGGCTGGGTCTCGCGTTCCACGGCATGGGTGAGTTGAAGGAAGCGTCGTCATGGATGACCAAGTCGCTTGAGATCAATCCGGACAACGCGGCCGCGATTTTCTCGCTCATCAAGGTGGCCTACGAGCGCGAAGAATTCAGGGAAGTCGAGAAGGCCTTGGTGCGCTACCTCGAGTTGCATCCGCTGGACCTGAACATGAGATTTACGCTGGCGGGCATTTACTTCAAAACGGGCAGGCTGGCAGACGCGTCGGAAGCCACCGGTAAAATCCTCGCGGTCAATCCCCAGGATGAGCGTGCGGTAGCGCTTGCAGCGCAGATCTCAAACAACCAAAAGGACGTCGCGGTCAATTTCTCGCGGAAGTAGGTCTCGGGTCGATGCTGAAGAAGATTCTCGTCAACAATCGCCTGGTGCCAGTGCCTGTTCCAGTCTTGACGCTGGCTCAGGCACTGTCCTGGGTGGAATCCACCCTGGTACCGGCCGGGAGTTTTGTCACCCGTGTCATCCTTGATCGCGATGCGATCGAGTACGACAGTGGCGTCGTACCCCAACGACTTGCGAATTTGCCCCTCAGCGACAAGTCGCGGCTCGAGATCCAGTTGGATTCCCCGGCCTCTCTCGCTTTGCAGACGCTGGATACCATCCACTCGCTTTCATCAGCCGTCCTTGGAACTTTGAAGTCCATCGCTGTCAATGCGTGGCAGACCCGGCCGGCGGACAAGGT
>CAWUNT010000354.1:0-2753 GCA_963923405.1 uncultured bacterium
ACAAGGAGTATCGTCGGCAGCGTCAGATGTGTATAAGAGACAGATACCGGACTTGGCGGTCCACTTTGCCGTTGCCAGTTGCAGGTTGTAAATACCAGGTCTCCGGACCAGCAAGTTGTATTGCCTGTCCCTCGTGATGGCCACAGGCGGACCCTGATTCTCGCCTTCTGGCCAGAAAAAAACCTGCGCCTCCGCGTCACGTTCCGCGTCGGGCATCTCCCAGAAAATCCGGAAGTAACCAGGCAGTTCATCAAAGTGCATCCGCGCGTTCGAGACAGGATGCAGCACCTTGATTCGGGCGCTGGGCGTCGACCCTCTGCCAACTGGCGCCTCAAGTCTGCCTTCGTCCGCTGGCTCCGCCGGGCCATCATCCAACGCGCCGGTCTCGCCGGAAATTTCACCTCCGCTCGCCAGTTCGACCAGCGAGTCGAAAGCCTCGCGAAAATGACCGTGAGCCAGGTCGCCGAGAATCCCCATCGCCACGACTTCAAACTCCGGTTGCACAGCCGCGGTCGCGAAGGCCTTGCGGTTGATTTTCATCTTACGCACAAGATCACGTTCAACGCGGAAAACCATCGGTGTCGTGATCGACGCCTCGATGACAGATGAATTCTTGCCACGAATGTCCGACTGGCTTTCAATTTCCAGGACCACGCGCGACTTTGAACCAACCTGAACCAGTGTCCTCTCCGGGATCGGAACACCCTCCCGGACGGGCAACCAAGTGCCTCCAGTGGCCGTCCAGTACAAGACAGATCCACTGACTTTGCGGGGCGTAAATGTCAGGTACGTCGCGGAGGACAATGCGTCTGCCGCGAAAAAGACCATCACCACCGGCATGACGAAACCGGAAAATGATGCCTTCAAGGCACCGCTGAACTGTTTCATGAAACGGCTCATGCGACCCTTTTCATGACCATGACGCAAACATCATCATCCTGCGGGGTTCCCGACAAGTGTTTCCGCCAGTCACCGACAACCTTCTCGACAAAGTTGACCGGGAGCATTTCCGCCGCCGCCTTGCACGCGCGAAGGATCCGCCTTTGGCCGAATTGCGTCCCCTCGGCGTTCGCACCCTCGAGAAGGCCATCCGTGTACATCAGTAACGAAGAACCCACAGGGAACGCCACTTTCTGTTCGCCCAGATCGAACTCCGGTGCCATTCCAATCACGTGCGAGGCAGGCGAAACCAATTCCGGCTCGACGCCTGACGTGCCCGGGGGAGCCGCGTTCGCTGGAGTCACGATCGCGGCCGGATGCCCGGCATTGTAAAGGACGATCTCGTCACTGCCACGGTTCCAGGTCGCAAGCTGCATGGTCGCATGCCATTTTGTACGACCAAGGGTCAGGATCAGGTGATTGCAACCTCGAACAAATGCCGCAACGGGGAACGGCTGACCTGCCGAAATCCTGCGGTGGTACTCGAACATCCCCGCGATGATGGCCGTGAACATGGCCGACCCGGCCCCGTGGCCAGACACATCGGCTATCGCGACAACGGATTCACCAGTCGCCTCGTCGAATGAGTAGCTGTACCAGTCACCCGCGGCCTCCGCGGCAGGACTGTACAAGGGCGAGATGAACACTCCGGATTCGGGCGCGATCGAATCGCGCGGCATGAAGTTGTCCTGGATGCTTTTCGCCACGGCGAGTTCCGCCTCCAGGCGGATTTTCCCTTTCTGTTGCTCATGCAGCATGTTGATTGCCAGGTCGCGCGCCTCGAGATCCTTTGCCATCGCGAGAAACGCCATGTTCAGCACTTCCGTCTCGCCGATCCCCTTCAGCGCCGGGCGAACCGAGAAATCGCCGGAGCTGATACCGGCGGCGACCCGGACCAGGTCTGCCATCGGGTCAACCACGGGACGCAACGCGAACAACACGACGATGACCGTCAAGAGCATCGTCAACAAGGAAAGCGCGGCGTAACGTTTGCGCAACTGGTAAACGGGGCCCAACGCCTTGTCCTTGGGAGTCTCGCTGAACAAGACTATGTTGGACTCGGGAATCTCGAAGAATACACCCAGCATGCTGTTGCCCTGGGGGTCTGAGTATTCCATCTGGCCCTGGCGGAATTCATTCCCGACAAATTTCTGGACGAGGCGTCTCGCCGCGAAATTCGCGCTGGTGATATTGCGCGAGGTCGATACCAGAAGGTCACCCTCGGTCGTAACCGCGTAAAAAACTCCCGGCCCGCTCGCCGTCGTCTCGGCACCAAAGAGGCGCAGCAGGTTGACTGGCCACAGGAAAAAATAATCAGCGTTTCCATCCGCGCCGCGGCCGAGCAGGTCGGCGACCATCCGTTGTTCCGCCTGGCGGGCTACGTAATGACGGCCACGCCAGGTCAAAAGATTGTACCTGGCGCGCATCGCGGTGCCTTGCAACTTGAATTCCGATGCCGCGACCGTTTCACCGTTGCCGGCGCCCCAGGCAATGCGAAAATTCCCTTCGGGGTGCGCGACCAGGACCATGGCTGGTCTGGCACTGAGATCAGGATCGTTGAGTCCGGCCGATTCCTGCAATGCGCGCGAAATCTGGTTGCCGCGAATCTCGACGGTCATGAAAATCATCGCCCAGAAATCGCGGCGCTTGTTCTCCGACAACATCGAAAGTGCCATGTAACCGAGAGCCGTCGTCGCGCCCAGGAAACCGGCGATCACAATACCGGTGATCCATCGGGAAATTGTTATCCGCGGCGCGAGCCATGACATCATCCGTGACATCATCCGTGGCGGGGTTGCGGCGGGATTCATGAG
>CAWUNT010000355.1:0-2750 GCA_963923405.1 uncultured bacterium
ACTTTCGAAATGAATGTCTGGTAAACGTCGTCAATCGCCGCCGCGAGGATCGCTTTGTCCTCGGCAGTCGATACGGTGCCAGGGTTCAGCATTTTCGCCCGGTCGCTTGAGTTGACCGTGTGGAAACTGACGCCGTACTTGGTCTCAAACTGTGGAAATTTGAGCTGCATGCCGATCACTCCAATCGATCCGGTGATCGTCGTCGGCTCCGCGACAATCCAGCTGGCTGGCGCGGAAATGTAATATCCGCCTGACGCGGCATAGGATCCCATGGAAACAACAACCGGTTTTTCGTCCGCCAGCGCCCGGATCTCGCGCCAGATGATGTCGGACGCCGTCGCGGATCCACCGGGACTGGAAACTCTGATGACGACAGCCTTTGCCTTGTCCTCGCCAGCGGCCCAACGGATCTCCTTGACGAGGTCATCCGCCGCGATGAAATCCTGCGACGATCCCCCACCCGAGGCCGTCATGTGGATCTCACCCACTGCCTCAATCAGCGCCAGCCCCTGCGATTCATCCGCGGCCTTGCGCGATTTGCCTTCGGGAGTCTTCTCGTCTCCAGCGACCGCCATGTATTCGCTGAAATCCATTTCTTCCTCGGACTCGGCGGCTTCCTCGACCCGGTCAACCGCGTCATCCGCGTAACCAAGCGCGTCGACGATTCCCGCGTTCAACGCTTCCGCCGGCGTGAAAACGCCGCGTTTGAACCACGCCGCGACTTTCTCGCGCGGCATCTTGCGACCGTCCGCGATGCTGGAGATCAAGTGATCCGCCAGGCTGGCTTCCATGCTGCGGTACATTTCCATGGTTTCCGGCGTCGGTTTGTTGGAGGTGAATGGCTCGAAGGCGGACTTGTACTTTCCGTGACGGATCACCTCCACCGTGACACCGAGTTTGCGCAGGGCCTCGCCGAAATAAACCAGATGGAAAGCAGGCCCTGTGAGGGACACCTCACCAGTCGGGACCAGGGTAAGTGAATCTGTGGCGGACAATAAATAGAGCAGGTTGTCATCAAGCTGTGCCACGTGCGCGTGCAGTGGTTTTTTGCTCTTCCGGAAATCAATCAAGGCCCGGCGCAGTTCCTCGAATTCAGCCTGGGATCCCTGCAAATCATAAATATTCAGGATCAGGCTTGTGACGTTCTTGTCAGCCGCGGCGGCTTTCAGGGCGCGACGGACCTCCGGCAAATAAAATCCGGATTGCCTGCGGAAGAATTGCTCGATGAATTTGGTCGACAAATCGGGCGACTGTTCCAGAAGTTCGCCATCCAGGGCCCAGTCAAGGCGGGTTTCCTTCGCAGGGCCTTTGGCCGCCCCGTAATGTCCTGCCACAGCGCCCAGGGTCCCTGACCGGCTCGCGATCCAGGCCAGAACCAGAGGCAGAATCGTGACGAGGATGCCGATCATCATGAAATAACCACGAAGAAACTTCAGGAGGCCCATGAAGATCCGCTTCATTCTGTCCAACATGGAATCAGCTCCCTTTCCTCTGCTTGAACTCGCGAATGATCGAAACGGTTCCCGAACTTCCAATGCGGTGGGCGCCTGCCTCGATAAGGGCCAAGGCCTGATCCAGCGTCTTGATTCCGCCGGAGGCTTTGATCCTGCATGCTTTTTCCTGGCCTGCCTCTTTGATGCCCGCAGCCATGGCCTGGATGTCATCCACGCTCGCGCCACGGCTTGAAAATCCGGTCGAGGTCTTTACGAAAGCCGCACCTGTCCCCGCGCAAACACGGGCAGCGGTCTTGACGAGGTCCGGCGTCAAAAAAGCCGTCTCGATGATCACCTTGACCGGAACGTCCCCGGCGGCGTGGACCACCGCGGAAACTTCCTCTTGCAGGTTCCGGACCCCTTCCGGACCAGAAAGCAGCAATCCGACGTTGATCACCATGTCGATTTCGCGCCCGCCCATGTCTACAGCCCTGCGCGTTTCCTCTACTTTCCAGGACACGGGCACAGCCCCGAGCGGAAATCCGACGACGGTAATGGGCAGCACCTTCGATCCCTCAAGTTCCCGGACCGCAAGAGGAAGGAAAGCTGGATTCACGCACACCGCCGCGCATCCAAGTTGCAGGGCCTCCGCGCAGAGGATCGCGATGTGTTCGGGAGTCGCGTCCGCACGTAGCAACGTATGATCGAAACAGGCCGCCAACGTTTGAGAATTGAATTGTGTTGTCATTTCCATGGCTTGGATTGTTGATGCCTGCCGGAAATTACGCAACAAAATAAATTCTGAAAACTTGAAGGGTTATGGTTAGTGTTGTGCAGATTTTCTAAAAGTTCAGCGATTTTAGCTCAAGATGATTGTTGGGTTAGCCGAACGCCTCCAAGATGTCTCGTTTTCTTCACATCATATCCGCGCGCCTTGGGATCCTGACCCCCTTGATCCTGACTCCTTTGATCCTGACGGCGATCGCTTTGCATGGCTGTGCCAGATCGTCAGATCGGGATAGCGCGGGCGCTTCTGGCGCCAACATCGCCGCCCAGTCCGCCTCCCTCTCCAGCGATTCTTACGCGGACAACGGACGCGTTTTCGTTGGAATGAGCGTCGAATCACAGGACGCGCTGCCTCCGTGTGATCGTCCCATGGCCGGCCGCATCGTTTACGTCGCGGCGGAAAAATCCTTCCTGGCCTGCGGCGACACAGGTCAGTGGCGTACAGACAAGGCCGGCACTGAATCGGTGTGGCAGAAGGCCTTCAACATCCACCGGAAGTTCCGCGCCGGCATCATCCGGATCGCGACGCAA
>CAWUNT010000356.1:0-2745 GCA_963923405.1 uncultured bacterium
ACCTCGTGGTGAAAGGTCTCGTCTGGATAGGCGATCTTGCCGGCCTCGTTCAGGCCCCGGACTGCCGAAGGCGACTTGAGGAAGACCACCGGACTTGCCGGGACGGCGTTGCCGAGTTCACGCGCGTGAGCCCCATAATTGCGTCCGATGCAGTATATGGCACGTGGCGTCGCGGGAGTTTTCACGGGGCTCCCTGCAACGTCTCAAGGAGTTTTGCCGTCTTCCTTGCGTCCATCGCCGGGTCGACATCCTTGTCGATGTTGCGGATCTTGAGGTCCGGGTCGATCACAAACGTCCAGCGTTTGGCGATCCCGATGACCGGCATCTTCACGCCATACTTCGTGGCCACTTCGGCCTTCTCATCACAAAGCAGTGGAAAGTTGATCTTGTGTTTCTCGTGGAATTTTTTCTGGTCGGCGACGGAATCGACTGAGACGCCGTAGATCTCGGCTTTATTGTCGCGGATTTGCTTGATCGCGTCACGGAAGGCACAGGCTTGCTTGGTGCATCCGGGCGTGTCCGCCTTTGGGTAGAAATAAAGTATCGTCCATCCCTTGCCCTTGCGGTCTGCCAGGTTGAACGCCTTGCCGTCCTGGTCCGGCAACGAGAACGCGGGTGCCTGGTCGCCCGTTTTGAGGCCGGTGTCGGCCGCGCGCGCGACGCAGGGGATCGAAACCAATCCGGTCAAAACAACAAACCTGATGAATTGACGCATGAGAAAAACCTCCAGTGGCATGTGACTGAACTGGAGGTTCCCATATCTTGCGTCCGGACGCCACTGACGTTTGTTGTCAGTGCGCGACGCTGGACTTTACCTCGATGTCGACGCGGCGCTGCAACTGCATGTGGCCCGGCCCCATCATGTGGCGCGCGATCATCCCGGGTCCAACCGGCTCGACCTTGATTTGCGTGCCCTTGATCCCTGCGGCCTCAAGTTCCTTGCGAACGGCTTCTGCCCGTTGCGCGCACAAGTGCTCGTTCAACCGGCGAGGGCCGGCAGCGTCCGCGCGTCCCGTGAGGACCACGGCAAGCTCAGGATCCTTTCGCAAGGTCTCGGCGAGTTCGCGGACAGCCCTGCGGCCTTCGGGGCTGAGTTTCGCGCTTCCAATGTTGAAATAGGCGATCGGCTTGTTGAACGGGAGTGCTTCAGCCCGCGTAACCTCCGCGACGGCAACCGGGGTTTCGCGCTTCAAACTGGTCTCGGCAGTAAATGCGTCGATGTCCTTGTCCCAGGCACGGACCTTTTCCGTCGCCTTGCGGGCGTCCTCCGCAAGTTTTCCGGCCGACCATGCCTTCGCGGTGGCGGCCTCACGTGACTTCGCGTCGTCATGCTTGCGCCATTCGTCAGATGCCTGGCTCAACTTGCTCTCGGCAGAACGTAGGGTCTTCGGCATCACTTCCGAAACATTCTCTTTCTTGGCGGCCTTGATTTCCTTCTCAGCATGCGAGAACTCCTCGGGAGCTCCCTTCGGAATCGTGGAACATGCCGTAATGAGAGCGATGGCAACGGGTATCGACAACATGGTGGGCCGTTTGGCGGGGTGCAGCATCGGAAAAACCTCCTGCAGGAAATTTTGGACCCGGAATGATGTCCAAATCTGCAGGAAGTTTTTGCAAACAGCAGGCCAGTCAGGTTTTACAGGAAACCATCCGCCCGCAGCTCAGCCAGTTCCCTTTGGCCTTCCTCGGTTCCGCCGAGCAGCGACTCGAGTTCAGCGGGCGTTGGTACTTTCGCGATGACGAGCGCGGGATCGTAACTGCCCGTGTAGACCGGAGTGTGGCCCCCAACCTGCTGCGTCTTGCGAACGGTGAAGTTGATGATCTCTTGCAGGCTGATCTTGCCATCGCCGTTGCCAGTCATGCCGTTGCCCTTGCGGTCGGCATATCCGATCAGGGCTTTCCACAGGGCGTGGCCGAAGGCGCTGCCAGCGCTGCCATTGGGACCGTTTGGCTCGTCCGGGTCACGGCCCGGTCCCGTGGAACTCGTATCGTCCCGTTCGCTCGAGGCCATGACGAACAAGTTGCGGCCCGCGGCCTGGTAGCCGTCCCATTCCGCGCGACGCTCGTTGAACGAATCAACCAGATTGCCCGAGTAACAGGCCATCGTGAAAACGACGGTCTCGCGCGCGTTGAGCGACAACGCGTAATCCCGCATCTGATCGTAGGTTACGCCGACGGCGAGCCCGTCGTGATAACCGTGTCCGCTCGAGTACTGGACATACATGTCGTCCGTCGAGAAGTTCGCGCGGATCGCGTCCCATTCGCGGCGAATGTCCTCCTCATCAAACGGACGGCCCGTCAACTGACGGCCACGGTAATCTCCGCCGTGAACGCTCGTGAAGAGATTGTGCGTATGCTGGACGTCATATCTGGTCTCGTTGCCCATGAATCCCGACAGGTATTCACCCCAACCGAAATAGTGTTTTTTTCCCTCATAACCCGGTTCCGTGATCGATCCCAGCCGGCTCGTCCCAGGATCCTTGCCACACGAGATGACTGCCAGTGCGGCAACAGTAAAAAAAGGCGCGCGCGCGAGACGACGGATCATGGGGAACTCCTCGTTCGTGGTTCGGGATACGCAAATTTCGCGGGTTTCCCTTTTATTTTACCATCAGGGGAGCCATTCCCGGATCCAGGCGCGCGCTGCACAAGGGTTGTCCGGTTTGTCAAAATATTCGGCGAAAACGCCAAATTACGAAAAAATCTGTCTCTTATACACATCTCCGAGCCCACGAGACGCTACGC
>CAWUNT010000357.1:0-2740 GCA_963923405.1 uncultured bacterium
CGCCAACACGACCATCGAAGGCCGCGCCTCGCTGCAACCGGTTCTTCTGTGGACCCCTTCGGCGAGCCAGCCGCAAGCCTACGTACAATTTGTCATCCGCGACTTGAAACGTTGTGAGTCTGCCACTGGAAATCGCGCAGGGTGTAACCTTGTCGATGGTCAGATCAGCCCGTCGTCGCCAATCCAGCCTTATGACAAGCTTTCGACCCGTTACTTGCTGCGATTCACTGGCGACAGCCGCGTGCTGCAGGCGACCAATAACGCCGTCGTCCCTGGCAGCCAGATGATCCCGGGCGCCAACAACAGCATCGGCAACGCCGTGATCAACACGATTGGCAACCAGGTACTCTCCGGCGCTGGCCGCGTCGCGACGACCTACGTCGCAAACGGATTCAGCACCAACGGAATGAGCTGGCAACAGATCCTGCAAAATGCCTTCGGTATCCCGCAGGCGACAACGCCGGCAACTGGTGCCACGGGCGCTACTGGTGCCGCTGGAACCAGCGGAGCCTGGTGATTCCAGAGTTTACCCCGGTTCGATCTCTTCAAACAAAAAACTCCGGCCTTTCACGAGGCCGGGGTTTTTAATTTTCTTGGTCGCTGGGACTGTTGCGATTCTGGATTTGCCTGAGCTGCGTTTCACTGAGGGTGTCGAGTCGGGTGCCGTTTTCCGACGTCAATCGGCCTTGCCCTTTCAATGCCGGGATCAAAGCAAGGGTCCTGCGGGTCAGGAGTTCGCGGCGGGATTTCATTTCCTCACGGCTGATGCGGTTTTTTTCGACGGCCGCGATGAGAAATGAATCCATGTCCTCAAAGTATTGCGCGATTTTCTCGATCAGGAATGACGGCATTTCCCCGACAGTCCTGATGACCTGGCCGCGCACGTTGGTGTGGGCGAGTGGTCCATTGCTCGTATCGGGCGCGCGCGAGACGACGAAAGTATCCTCCGGGGCCTCGACCGCGCGCGAGACGGCGCCCATCGGGGCTTCCTGGAATTTCTGGGCTTTCATGGCTGCCAGCCAGTCCTCCAGGATCATGGCCCCACCGCGGCGGTTGGGTTCTAGACCCGGGTCGAGGACGACTTCCATGGTTGAAGATCCAGTGATCACCTTGATCACTGGCGCCACGTGATACGTCCATTGTTCCGCGCCAAGACGTGGAGTGCCGTAAGCCCAGCTGTCAACCTGGGGGACATAGGCGGCACGAACGTAAACCACGCGCGACGGGACCCCCTCGGCCGCGAGTTCCATCTGCATGTATGTCGCCCGGGCGAAACATCCGTTGGCCGAAAATTCATAGGGCAAGTACCTGCGAGTGTTCTCGACAATCTGGAATGCCGTTTGCGCGGATTCCGAGGAAACTACCGCGTCCTTGAGGCTGGTGTCGCTCCCGGTGGTCTTGCAGGCGTGGGTCGCGACCGCCGCCGCGAGAGGAAACAAGAACGCGACGGTGAACGAATGGCGAAGTGACTTTTTGTTCGTCATTTTCCTGCTTGCTCCCCGGTCCCGCGTTGTGATTGCTCCGTGGCGAATTCAGATTCATTTTCGGTTTGGATTGAGCGCAGCATGTCCATTGTCAGTTTGATCCCCTCAAGGTCACCACCGGGGCCGGAAGTCATGTTGCGCCCTTCGAGCAGATCCGAGAGTTGAAGGGTTCTTGAGGCCAGCATCCCGCGACGCGACGCCATCTCGTCGACGCTGATGTTGTGCAGCGCGGCGGCTTCCATCAAGTACTTGTCCATGGTCTTGAAGTTCCACATCATGCTCTCAGCGCTGAATGTCGGCATTTCGCCCGCGGTGTGGATCACCTGGCCACGGACATTGGCGCTGTCAATCGGACCCGCGTCAGGGTTGGCCGCCCGTGACAACACGAACCGGCCAACCGAGTCGGATACTTTCTGGTTCAATTCCCCGGTCGGCGCCTCGACAAATTTCAGGGCCTTCATTTTGTCCAGCCAGTCTCGCAGATTCAATGCGCCGCCTGTTGTGTCGGGTTCAAGTCCCGGGTCGAGGACCATCTCGCTGCCATCGACTTTAATGATCGGGGCCACGTGATAGACCCATCCGGCAGGCTCAAGCAGTGGCGCGTTGTCGGCCCAGGCTTGAAGCGCGTCATCGTAAGATGTCCGTATGAAAACGACGCGCGAGGGAACATTGGCGACAAACAATTCCATTTGCATGTAAGTCGCGCGCGCGTAACACCCGTCCGCGGAATACTCGTACGGCAGGTAGGCACGGGTGCGTTCCACGATGCTGTAGGCCTTGTCCGCCTCAGAGGCCGGCACGACGGCGTCACGTAGTTTCGCGCGGTTTGCCGACTTGCAGCTCGATGTGACCGCGGAGGTCGCGACAAGAAACACGAAAACCAGGTTGCGTGCGGCGAATGCGCCCATGCGGGACCTCCGGGGTGTATCCCGATATTCTACGGGGTCATGCCTGGATGATCAATTAACTGGACGGCTGCCGCGGTTCGGGACGGCACTGATCATGGCCAAAGCCAAGCCGATGGCAAGCCCGCGAAGGAGGTCCGTCCCGATTACGGCGATGGCGGTGGCAGGCCACGGCCAGGCGACGCGCCAATTTTGAGCGATGGCTTGGATCATGGGACGGAAGTTGACCAGGTGAATTCCGGTCACAATCAATACGCCTGCCAGGGCAGATGACGGCAGTTTGGCTATGAATGCCGGCGCCAACGAGACAAAGAGGACGACCCACACGGCATGAAGCATCGTCGCGAGGCG
>CAWUNT010000358.1:0-2738 GCA_963923405.1 uncultured bacterium
GGATATTCTTCCTTGCACAAAAGGCAAAAGAAAAACGCGACGAGCGCGGCGCGCCAACGTTCCCGCCACAGGAACCAGCACGTGAGGCCCAGCGGAAGGATCGACCATGTGCCGGGATGCGCGGGATAAGTTAGCGCGCCAAGTCCTGCCCGGTTGAACAAAACGAAAAATGCGAGAAACGTCGCCATCGCAAACGAGATGGCCCGTGCCCGCGCCATCCAGAAAAAAATTCCTGCGGTGGCGAGTGCCACGATCATCTCGAATCTCAGGATGATCCGCCCCGGGTGCGCGCCCAGGATATTGATGTGCTTGAAGGGCAGCAGCAGGAACAGCACCGGATCGAGATGGTCGTTGAAGAGTTTGATCTCGCGGACGCTGAGCCAAGGGTTCGGATTGGCAAAGGACAGTTGCCGCAGCGCCTGGCCA
Organism: uncultured bacterium; assembly: GCA_963923405.1. GTDB lineage: Bacteria > Bdellovibrionota_B > Oligoflexia > Oligoflexales > RGVZ01 > RGVZ01. Next base: position 427 of record CAWUNT010000358.1, read on the forward strand.
TAGATGCCCAGGTCATAATTGTTGATGCAGTAATGCGTGAAGGACGCCTCGACCGGGATCCAGACGAGAAGGATAAAGCAGACCCCAAGGGCCAGGGAAGTGATCGCAAGTGGCGTGCGTCGCGGGTTCATCGGGGCATTGTGGCATGACTGCCGGGTTTGGTCACATGGCAAAACACGGGGAATTAGCCTGTTCCCGGGGGGACTTCGACACGTCATACCCGCCACCGGCCGCGGGCATCGATGGGGATCCAGTAAAGCACAGCCATTGCAATCCGAAACCATGACAGGGACCAGGCAATTATTGCCGGCCCAAAGGAGGACTCATGGTCAAGGATAAGGCAGCAGCGCCAGAAGCCAAGGAAGCAAAAGCGGCCGAAGGTGGCTCGAAGGAAAAAAAGAAGCCGGCCAAGGCCGCCGATGACAGCCTCTCCGGCAAGGTTGAAGCCCAGTCCAAGAAGAAGGAATGGACGATGGAGCGCCTGGCCAAGGTTGCCCGCCGTTTTGACTCCGAGGACGCCTGGAAGCACGGCGCGCCGTCGAGTTACAAGGCCGCGCACGCCAAAGGCATCGTTGCCCAGTGCATGGGCCATGCGAAGAAAGGCGTTCGCCCGGTTCGTCACACGGCGTAACAAGACCGCTTTCTTTCAGATTCACGGCATCCTGACCGGAACGCGTCCGGTCCGGATGCCGTCTTCCTTTTTGCCGGTTTTACCCGAAGGAAATTACCTGCCGCAAGCACCCGTAACTACCGTTGAAAATGCTGTAGCCTCGGATTTTGGCGCGTGATGGCCGATCACATTGGGTCATTTCATCCGGGGAATTTTACGATGAATCTTCATAACGACGGGCTCAGTCGCCTTCAGCGTCTCGCCATGATCAGCCTCATCGCCTTCACCCCTGCGGCATGCTTCAAGATGCGCAACACGGGCGCGAGTCTCGGGTTCGTCCGCACCGAGCGCGGCGCCGTGAACGAAATTTGCCGGAACAGCAGCAAAGTCAGCCGGATGTCCGTGATCAAGTTGTCCAGTGGTCGATCTCTCGTCGCGATCGACGCGAATCCTTGCGGCAAGGCATCCATGCGGCTGGCCTCGGGCAAGGCCGGGACAAACCCGGGTACTAATTTTGGTGACCAGCCTCTCGCCGGGGAGGCTCCCTCGGCAGATCGAAAAAAACCTGTTTTCATTTTTGCGCCGTCGGAGATTTCGGACGCGAATATTGTGAACGCGGACAATTCTTTGATGGAAGAAGCGAGGCGACAGGGTTTCCGGGTTGTCGACATGTCCGGGTTGTCCTCAGATGGAATTGAGCGTCAGTTGACGAGTCTGCGACGCTCGGAACCAGGAATTTTCGCCGACAACAGGACTCTCGTTTACATGAGCGCGCATGGCCAGGTCAGACAGGAAAACGGTCAGACCCGTCATGTCAGCACCATTCAAGGTGAACACTATGTCGCGGAAACCGGGACGACTGAATGGTACGACGATTTCGAAGTGACAGCGGACCGTATCCAGGCGATCAACCGCGGCCTCGGTCAGGAATTTTTCAACAGTGAGCGCTCTGTGATTTTCAACTCGTCTTGCTACTCCGGGCAGTCAGGGCGCGACCTTGGTCCTGGTTACAGCGGGCCGGCGGTGATCAACGCGTCCGGCGCCAACCAGATCAGCGGAACTGGAGAGGTCTACGAATTGATGCGCATGATGAATCCGGACTACGCGCGTGAACGGGTAGGCAGCGCCGATGGCAGCGTCACCCCGCGCCAATTCGCTGATTACTTGAACCGGCAGGAAAACCAGCTGGGTAACGCGTCGAGCATCCAGGTTGCGACGCAATATTTCACGGATTTCAATGATGAGTTTTCGCGGCAGTTCAATGCGCGCCACGGGATCGCAAGCGACGTCAGCGATGCCGATGTTACGACGAGTCGTGATCTGGCGCGAGATTATGCCGGGAATATTTTGCACACGCGCAGTTTTTTTGCCCTTCCTGGTGGTTCCGTCGCCGCGCCCGTCAATGAGAGGGTGACTACCGCGACGCGTCAGACAATTGAGATCACCGGCGACGGCAACAACAGTTTGCTCATACCGTCCGGTCGCCAGACGCGGGAATCCAGTCCGGATATTCCGTCGGCCTCGAGGTTCGACAGCATCTCACAGGGCGCGCGTATCGAGGAAACGTGGCCAGGCACGGGTTCGGCCGATCAGCCTTACGTGGTCGATGAAGGGGAGTCCTGAGCCGGACCAACCTTTGAATGAAAATGATTCCAGGCGAATTTCGCGGCATCCGGCCCGGCAAACAACGCGGTCAGGATGC
>CAWUNT010000359.1:0-2737 GCA_963923405.1 uncultured bacterium
AAGCGAGAGAACTCGCCCAGGTGTCGGTACTTCCGCGAGATAGCCTCTTCGCCTGAGCCTGCGAGGAACAGACGCGCGGAGTCCTCGGGAGAGACAAATCCTTCTTCCTCTAGTCGGGCGTTGCGGAAACGCAGAGCGAGTGATTCCTGCTCGTTCGGCGGCAGGTAGCTGGCATGGGCCAGCATCGAGTAAGCGTATTCGATATCTTTCGAGAGTGCCTGGGTGACCAGTTCCTCGACGAATTGGCGTAGTTCGGGGTCATCAGACTTGACCTTGTAGAAGACTTCACCGCAGGGGAGTCTAAAAAGGGAGTCTTGTTCTTCCTGGCCCATCTTTTCGAAAGCTTCCAGGTCATATGTTTCGATGACCGGTCCCAGGATCGCCATTTGAAACTCTTCCTCGAAATCGCGGAAGCGTCCAAAAAGTTCTTCAGTTTTGGCTTGTTTGTGCAGTTGCAGCCAGCGGGCGGCACCGGCGAGGCTGATTTGGCCGCCTGCGTCCCACGCCTCGAAATCCATGATGTGTGTCACTTGTTCGCGGCTCAGCATTGGCAAAATCTCGAGATGATCTTCGATGCCTGCCGTCATCACAACGTGCCGGATGAAGGACGGTTCCAAGGCGCTCAATTCGGCTGCCGGATTTCCGGAGGCGAGGATTCCCTCGAGAAAGGCCCGTGAGTTGCGCTCCTCTTCGAGCGCTGTTGGAAGGTTGTCGGCTTGCCAGGCGAAGCTCGTCAATCCGTGGTCGGACGCCGGCATGGAGGCCATGTTTGACGGGCTTTGACGCTCGGTCGGATGTCCGGACGAATCGGAGGACAATCGGCTTGCCATGTGGGGGACCTCCCGGTATGACACATTGGGCGCGGCTTTCGAGCCGGGCTTTTTGGACGCATGGTCTTATCACTTGCTCAAAAAATGAGCAAGTTGGGAGTCCGGTTTCTTGGAAGTTCTCACAACCATTAAGGAAATTTCGACCAAGGCTGCCAGGGAACTGGTCGCTTCGGCCCGGGATTTCAGCCTCGACCGCGCGCTGGCTCCTGTGGCCGCGGATCTGGAAGATCTGAACCGGAACATCTCCGGGTTTTTGCCATCAGAATCCGCCACATCCCGTCAAGTGATCGACCACGTTGTCGCCTCCGGTGGCAAGCGCATCCGCCCGGCTCTATACTTTTTCGTTTGCCGTATGCTCGGATACCGTGGCGAACACCTCGTTCCCATAGCCGCGGTGACCGAATTCGTGCACGCCGCAAGCCTCCTCCACGACGATGTTGTCGACAACTCCACTCTTCGGCGCAACAAGCCGACGCCGAATTCGATCTGGGGAGACCAGGCAGCGGTTCTTACGGGGGACCTTGTCTACGCGCGTGCCAGCGAGATGATGGCCGACACTGGGAGCCTCGAGATCGTCAAGTTGTTCGCGCGTGCGATCCGTCTGATGAGCGAGGGCGAATTGCTCCAGCTTGAGAATGTTTTCAACCCGCGCGTCAGCACGGAAACCTATTTGCGGATCCTGAATTGCAAGACTGCAGTCCTGATCGCCGCCGCATGCCGCTCCGCGGGTGTCCTTGGTGGTGTAACGGTCGAGCAGCGTGAAGCCCTGGCCAGGTTTGGCGAATTGACCGGCGTGGCCTTTCAGTTGATCGATGACGCACTGGACTATTTGAGTTCGTCTGCGCGTTTCGGCAAACCGACCCTTGCCGACCTGAAAGATGGAAAAGTTACGATGCCGGTCATCTTGTTGCGCGATCTCGCTACGGGTCCGGAACAAGCCAGGATTTCAGACACGCTCGCCCGGGAGACCATGGAAGACGCCGACGTCGAATGGATCGCGGGTCTCGTCGAAAAACATGGCACGGCCTTGAGGACCATTGAGATCGCGACGGAATATACGATCGAGGCCGTGAGGTGCCTGGCGGTGTTCCCGGAGTCTCCGGAGCGCGCTGATCTCGAGGCGCTCGCAATGAAGCTCGTTCGCCGTTTCAACTGAAATCCCAGTCGACGAAAAGAGCAACCTTGATCCCGCAATCATTCAATTCATTTGACACACGGGTTTCGGTGGCTCGGCTGTCCAACGGGATGGCATTTGTACACGTCCCGGCATCCGGTCTGGATGACCGTTTTTTCTTGAGTTGTCTGATCCGCGCAGGATCCCGTTCTGAGGTTGAGTCCCATTCGGGTATCGCTCACTTTCTCGAGCACATGATGTTCCGCGGTTCGAAACGATTTCCATCTTTCGGAGGCCTTGCGGAGGCATTCGAGGCGTTGGGTGGAGAGTGGAACGCGGCTACGGGTCAGGAATACACCGAATATATTTATTCGGGTGTTCAGCGTCATGCCGCGGAAGCCATCGACTTGTTCCTTGAATTCATGGCGCAGCCTGTTTTCCGGGACATTGATGTCGAGCGTCAGATCATTTTGCGGGAGTTGCACGGGGAGACAAACGAATTTGGCGTCTCGACGGATGTGGCGCATCACATAAGCACGCTGGTATGGCCGGGTCACGCCCTGGCGCGGCCGATCATAGGAGTCCCGGAGACTCTCGCGAGGATTGACGAAAAAGCCCTGCATGGATTCCGTTCCCGCTGGTACCAGCCGGAGAACATGGCCCTGTGTGTCGTTGGTGGTACAGCCGCTACGGCCGACATGGCGGCTCGAAAATTTGAGGCTTACCGTCCAGCCGCGGAGTTCGCTCCAGCCGGGATTGAGGCAGCTGCCGCCATCCCTGGCTCTGCCAACCC
>CAWUNT010000360.1:0-2703 GCA_963923405.1 uncultured bacterium
TCGAACTCGAGGCGTGCTGGGACAAGCACTAAAAAAAGCCCGCCCGTTATTCACGGGCGGGGCGACTCGTCAGAACGACCGGGTTTCAATCGATCGCGCTGACCACCATGACGTCATCGATGAACCAGCCATCGCGGCTGATCGAGGAGTCAGCTGACAAGCGGAACCGGATCTGGAACGACTTGTTGTTGCCAAGGACGCTAGACAGATCGTACTGCTTTGTCGTCCATTCGCTCATGCCCGTGACAGAGTCGATCTGCGACCACTCCTGGCCATCAGTCGAAATCTCGACGTAACCATTGTCGTAACGATTCTCAAGGTTGTAACGCATGCGGATCACGAGCGACGAATCGGAGTTCGAGATCGTCCACACCGGCAGGGTCAGGCTGGTATTCGCGTTTTCCTTGTAGTCAGCGCCCGGGCTGTCCGAAAAGACCTTGTTGTCTGGATCTTCCGCGGTCGGCGCGTCCTCGAGACCCCATGTCCCGTCGAAGGTAACGTCATCCAAGGTGCTCGCCGTATTGCGCGCGACAACCTGAACTTGCTTCACCGCATACGGGACCGACGCGGACACCGCGCTCACGTTGCCGACATTGTCCATCGCGCGGATTGCCAGATAACCAGAGCTGTTAAGTGCCAGACCAGTGATCTGCACCGTGCCCTCACGGGTATCTGCGTCAACCGTGATGCGAGCAGTGGCCTTCGTCGCCGCGGCCCAGTCAGCCGGGGTCACGATCGGGTTAAGGGCTACGCGAACTTCATAGGCCTTGGCGAGGCCGGCATCGCCGTCGTCACCAGTCGCGTTGAAATTGAACGTCACGGAGTCACGCGTTGTGGACTTCGCGCGGATCCCGGCAACAACACCCGGGGCAATGCTGTCGACTTCAAGGGCGTTCTCAAGGTTGAGGCGTCCACCTGTCGTTGTCTTGCCTTGAAGTGATTCAATCTGATCCGCGCCGTTCAGCAGGCGGGCCTTGATCTGGCTGGCGCCGAGATCGGGGAACGCTGCCTTCACGAGCGCTGCCGCGCCAGCGACGTGCGGGGTCGCCATCGAGGTACCACTGTACTTCGTGTATCCGTGGTTCTCGGGAATCGAGCTAAGGATGTCAACTCCGGGCGCGCCGATGTCAACCGAGTTGGCACCGTAACAGGAGAAGTACGCCATGCCGTCATTGTGATCCGTCGCCGCAACAGCGATCACGTTGTCATTCACGTAGGAGGACGGATAGTGCGGATCAGTATCGTTGTTGTCAGAGCTGTTGCCGGCCGCCGCGACGAACAGGATGTTCTTGGACTCGGCTTCCGCGATTGCGGCTTCCATCGTATCCGAGAATCCGCCGCCGCCCCAGCTGTTGCTGGTCAATGTCACACCGATCTTGGTCCCGTATTCGATGGCCTTGACCGCGTCTTCAAGGGTTCCCGATCCACCGCCTGAAAGGAACTTGATCCCGACGAGGCTGACGTCCCAGTTGACGCCCACAACACCCACGCCATCATTGCCCTTGCCGCCGATCGTGCCGGCACAGTGGGTGCCGTGGCTGTTGTCATCCATTGGATCATTGTCGTTGTTGACGAAGTCCCAGCCGCGGAAGTCATCGACGTAACCGTTGCCATCGTCATCGATGCCGTTGGTTTGCTTGTCACGGCCCTCTGCGTCAAGTCCGGTCTCGCCCGGATTCGTCCAGTAGTTCGGCGCGATGTCCGGGTGTGTGTAATCGATACCGGTATCGATCACGCCAACCACGACGTTCTTCGAGCCAGTGGAAACCTCCCACGCCTCGGGAGCGTTGATGTCCGCGCCAGCCTTGCCGCCCGTCGACCCATCGTTGTGCATTCCGTAAAGCTGGTTGAAGTCGGGGTCGTTCGGGAACTTGGCGTCCATCCGGATGATCGTGTTGGCTTCAACATAAGCGACATCAGGACGCGCCGCGATTTGCTTCGCCACCGCCTCGAGGTCGCTTGCTGATTCCCGCGAAGATCCGACGAGGGGGAACGTGACTTTCATCGCGCCCGTCCGCGAGAACGGGATCGCGCTGAAGGCACCGTACTGCGCGAGGGTGCCCATGGCCGATTTCTGCGCCTCGGTTCCGCGCTTGAACTTCACGATCAACTGACCCGGGACATGTTCGCGGTCGAGATTGAAGTGCTTGCTCTTCTTGGCGGGGGACATCATGCCTGCCACGGCGATATCGCCGCCAACAGCCATGCCTGCGGAAAACACGGCAAAAACTGCCGCCAGGCCAACACGAGTCACGTTGCGGAGCTTCGATGCAGAACGCATGCAGGACCCCCAATACCGGTTGAGAAATTAAAGGCGTTTACGGGTTGTCTTGAAATTATACCGGTAGGCAAAAATTGTTGTCCAGCCGGCCAGTTATCAGGAGAACAAATGAATCAGCCCTGCCCCGGAATCACAGGGCAGGGCCGTTTTTTTTGTCAATCCACCAAAAGTTCAATGGAAGATTGTCACTCGTTGGGCTGGAGGGTCTCGCTCAAGTCCTCGACATCCCCGTCGTCAGCCTCTTCCTTGGTGGAGACCACGGTCGTCAGGGTCGCGGAACCCATGTTGTCACTGTCGATGTTCACACTGGCCGAGGAACGGTTGTTGTACTGGTAAATCTGGCGCAACATGATCTTGTCGAGGTTCTGGCGAATGGTCGCGCCGTTCGCTGAGTAGTCGGAACTCGCGTAAGCTGCTGCCGC
>CAWUNT010000361.1:0-2699 GCA_963923405.1 uncultured bacterium
CGTCGGCAGCGTCAGATGTGTATAAGAGACAGATACGGATGCTGTGGCGGAGTTGAAAAAGGCTCCTGTGAAATTCGAGTTCCCGGTGGAGTGGGGGATTGACCTGCAATCAGAGCACGAGCGTTACCTGACGGATGTGATCTTCAAGGGGCCGGTGATCGTCACTGATTATCCCAAGAAAATCAAGGCCTTCTACATGAAGCAGAATCCGGATGGGAAAACCGTCGCGGCCATGGATGTGCTGGCGCCACGCATCGGCGAGATCATCGGCGGCAGCCAGCGTGAGGACCGCCTCGATGTCCTCGAGGCCCGCATGCGTGAAATGAACCTCCCGGTCGAGGAAATGGGATGGTATCTGGATTTGCGCCGTTACGGGTCTTGTCCGCATGCCGGCTTCGGTCTCGGATTCGAACGATTGGTCCAATATGTCAGCGGGATGGGCAACATCCGGGACGTGATCCCCTGTCCTCGCGCCCCGGGTCTGATCAGCCACTGATTGTCTATTGACGGTAGCGCGCAGGTTCAGTTATACGCACAGCCTGTTTTCCGAGTTTTTAGTGCGATCCCTTTGGAGTTCCTGGTTCATGAAAACCTACAGTGTGAAGCCAACAGACGTGAAAAAGCAGTGGGTTGTGGTTGACGCCGCAGGCCAGACTGTCGGCCGTCTGGCAACAGAAGTGGCCCGCGTATTGCGCGGCAAGCACAAGCCTACTTTCGTCCCGCATCTTGATACCGGCGACAACGTCGTGGTCATCAATGCCGAGAAGGTGAAGTTCACCGGCAACAAGATCAAGGACAAGTTCTACCACCACCACACCGGTTACATTGGCGGGATCAAGTCGATCTCCGCGGAGAACCTGTTGGCGAAGAAGCCTGAGCGCGTTCTTGAGCTCGCGATCCGCGGCATGCTGCCGAAGGGTCCTCTGGGTCGCAAGATCGGCCTCAACCTGAAAGTTTACGCTGGCAGCGAGCACCCACACGCCGCTCAGAAGCCGGTCGCCATGAAACCCCGTCTCGGAGCCCGCTAATCCATGGCAAAGTCGAAATACATTCACGCAGTCGGCAAGCGTAAAACCGCGATTGCCCGTGTTTACATGAAGCCGGGAACCGGCGTCATCACCATCAACAAGCGTCCAATGGACGAGTACATGCTTCGTGACACCTCCAAGATGGTGATCATGCAGCCGCTCGAGCTGACGGACACGGTTGGCAAGTTTGATATTCTCGTGAACGTCCTGGGTGGCGGTTTGAACGGCCAAGCTGGCGCGATCCGTCATGCGATCTCGCGCGCTCTTGCTGAGTCCGACCCTGAGAAGCGCTCGGTCCTCAAGTCCAATGGCTTGATCACGCGCGACGCACGGAAGAAAGAACGCAAGATGTACGGCCTTGCCGGCGCACGTCGTCGCTTCCAGTACTCCAAGCGTTAATCGATTGTTCATTCGAAAAACTGCCAGTGCGAGCTGGCAGTTTTTTTTTACCTGAATTCCGGAGGTCTCTCTTGTCGGACAATATTGATGATCTGAGTGTTGAGTTTGTGCAAGACGATCGCCTTGTCGTTAAGCAGGTTGACAAGAAAATCCTGACGCGCGGCAACTGGACCACGATCATGTTCAAGTTTGTCGAGATGGACAAGAAGAGTGGCGAGTACGGGCAGCCCAAGGTTTCCATTCGTCGCTACCAGAAGCGTAGTGGCGTTTACCGCATGCAGAGCAAATTCAACATCAGCAGCGGCAAGCAGGCGCACATGATCTCGGATGCGTTGATGTCGTGGTTCCCAGAGGCAACCGCGGGCGGCAAAGAAGACGACGACGAATAAGAAGAGTTAAGAGAGGATCCTTCGGCTCTGCCTCAGGATGACGGGGAGTGAGGGTCCTTGGGCTCTGCCTCAGGATGACGACTGGGGCGGTTTGCGTTTGCGCAACCAATTGAACGAATCACGCGCTTCCCCCAGTTCTTTCGTGCGTCCCCATTCTGCCGGGACGATATCAAAGACAATGTGCTCGGGCGCCCGGGTCGAATGGCGATCCCTGAAGAACGAACCGAAATCTTTCACGGCGCTGACCTGGGTTGTGTCTTCCTCACGGCATGTGTCCCGGACAATTTGATTCGCGGCATCGCCAACGGGTAGAACGCGCAGTCCGCCGCGTTCGTGCAAGGCTGCGCAATGGGCCGCGAGCAGGTTGACGAGCGCAGGCCGGGCGCGATCTTCCCGCCCTGACTCGATCCAAACAACCAGTTCTGCGTGGGTGAAGGTCGTATAATGAGCGTGTGTTTCTGCCCACCCGATGAACGTTTCTTCCTTCTTGTTACCAGCCAATTTGGCTTGGGCCGGGTTCAATTTCAGCACCCAACGTCCTGCGATGTTGGGTAGTTGTGCCTTGTGACGGGATCTTGACGGTGCGAACCCGGCAGGCGCCCTGAATGTTAAGGTTTGCAGCGGGGCGGCCGTTGCTGCAAAATAATTGGTGTCACCCTGTTCCCAATAGACCGCTGGCGACCAGACGAGGTCCCCAGCCGTGATCGAGATGTCGAGTCGCAAGGTTTCCGTGCGCGGTAGCTCGAAACGCATGCCTGGCTTCTGTTGTTTTCTGAAACGCATGTTTTTGACTCCCGCCGGTTGCAACTTGAAGTTTATTTGAAGTCGACGAAGGGTGCTACGGAGTTCAAGTCGTCCCAGGAAAACAAAGGGGGATCCCAAT
>CAWUNT010000362.1:0-2699 GCA_963923405.1 uncultured bacterium
TAGTGACACGCCTTGGCCCGGGGCGGGTCAGCGTCAAGGTCAGGACTGGTTTCGCGTCGGCAGGGGAGTTCCCGGCGATTCTGGATGTCTTGAGGGAACTTCCGTTGCGACAGGTTGCTGTGCATGGGAGGACGCGCCCGGATCGTTATCTCGGGCGCGCGCGTCACGATTTGATCGAAATGGCGGCGCGGCGCCTTGATGGCATCCCTGTCACTGGATCGGGGGACATTTGCGACGCGGCGACGGCAAAAATCGCGCGCGACGCAGCACCCGCGGCCAGGACGTGGATCGTCGGGCGCGGGGCATTGCGCAATCCGTGGATCTTCGAGGAACTGCGGACGGGAAACCCGGTCCGGATTCCTCTGGAAACGATCACGCGCGCGATCGAGTGTTTCGCGTGGTTGCACGAGCTCTACTGGAACGACGGCGAGCGTTTGACGCGTCTTTGGCGCGACGGGGCGTTCGAGGCGAGCGCGGGTGCGGGCTTGGACCCTGGCCGGTGGCAGGCCCTGAATGAGAGATTGGCCGTCAGGGGCGCGATGCCGGGCCGGCGGGCGTGCGCGCGGACGAAGATGATCTGGAACTATTTCCGGAGTTCCCTGCCGCCAGCGATGCGGGACGGCAGGGTCCTGCGGGGGAGTACGATCGAGGCCATCTTGGACGCGATTGTTGGTCTCTCGCGTGAATTGCAAGTCAATGAATTTACAGCATTTTATGACCAGACTTGGGACTGGGTATATAACGGCGGCGGAAAGGCAGCCCCGGTGGGTGTCCAGCCTGGTGCCGCGGAGCCCTGATTCGGGCAATTTTGATTAAAGTTTCCGGGTATTACGCCGAATTCCTCGAGGAAGAGGCGGAAACCCATGGAACCGCAAGGTCGACAGTTTCAGTTCAAACGATCCGGGAGGGTGGCACTGGCTTGCTGGTGTGCCCTTGTCGCGTCGTTGACTGGCGCTTGCGACGGGGGCGGCGCCGCGTCACAGGCTGGCGCGACCCGTGGCGCAGGGATTTCGGCCAGCGAAACTTCCTCACAAACTGACAGCGGCCAGACTTCGACAACCTCGGGCCAGACAGCCGCCACCGGCAACACGAGTAAAGTCGCGTCGATGGCCATCACCATTTCGAGTCCTGTCCCGGCCTCGGGTGTCCTGAACCTTTGGAGCAAGGAAAGCGCGGAGACCCAGTGCGCGACGTTCTCTGTCACAGCCAAGGACACGTCTGACTCCGTGGTCGGCGAGGCGATCCTCAATTTCACTTTGATTTCGAATTCGGCGGGATCAACGGATCTGGGGACCCTTGCCTCGGCCTCTGTTACCACCAACAAGGCAACGGGCGTCGCGAGTAATGTCTATTGCCCGCCGACATTCACCAGTGCCAACCAGCAAAAGGAACTGAACATCAAAGTGACAGCGGGCACGGTGACGGCGACCAGTGACTTGATTGTCGTCCAGAAGCAGCCCGTTTACGCGCTGAACTTTGTCAAGATGACGACCCAGGATGCCAGCTCATTCGCGTTCCCGGCATCGCGCGCCCCGACGGCGACCACGGCGATTCTCGATTTGCTGGGCGCCGGGGATTACGACTGCGCGTACGCGCAATTCCAGTTGCTTCGCAATGGAAACGCGTATGGGAATCTTAGAGGGGTATTCTCCCTCTCCAGGAATCCACCGACGAACGTTCGCCTGGCCGTGCGGGGATCGGACGGGACCTTCCCGTCGCCACAGTCGCCATATACGGATCACGCGACCTATGCCGTGACTCCTGTAACGACCGGCATCTACAACCTGCCGGTTTGCGCGGGGACGCAGCGCGGATCGTTTACGATCAGCGGATATGTTTCCTATACGGACGCGTTGTCGGGCGCGACGAAGTCCGTGACGGTCACGACACCACCGGCCCTCACGGTCGCGGGTGGACTCGTGAACTACACCGACATGAGCCTGGCGTTCAACACGACCAACGCGCGGACTTTGATCGCGTCATTCAACAACGACGCCTTGAACAATACGCTGAACTTCACGTTGAACCTTGGCTCGCGTGTCGACGGGGCGCCGACCACGGAAAATCCGGTCCAGATCTACGCGGAAACAGGCAGGGTGACCGTGAGCAACAGTGGCGTGCCGTCCAGTTCGGGGACAGTCCCGTTCTCGGTGCAAATCCTGCACATGGAATCGGACCGGCCCTATCTTGTGAATGATTACGTGACCGCGGCCAACACGGCGATTACCGCCAGTGGCAGTGGTTCAGTGGTCCCGGTCAGTTCCTCTGCCAATACGTCATGCGACGCCTTGCAACTGGCGAAGAGCGCGGCATGGACGGACACGTCGCCTCCCGGAACCAGCAAGATCATCCGGTATCGTGACATCGCGAGGAACTGGTCGACCACTCTCGTTTACGCGATCCGGGGGCAAGAGGCTTTCCATGACGCGCTGGGATCGGGAGTCTATGAATACGCCGCGACAAACCAGGGATTCGTCGACCGCAACCAGAACGGACATTATGACTCACCATTCACCGACCTCGCGACCTACTTGACTTACGCGGCCGAGGAAATCTGGGTGAACGGCACGAAACAAAACGCGTCAACGACTTTCGACCCGGACGGCAAGTGGTTCATCGACATGCAGAAAACTTACATCGACCGTGACGATGACCTGTCTCTTATACACATCTGACGCTGCCGACGATACTCCTTGTGT
>CAWUNT010000363.1:0-2694 GCA_963923405.1 uncultured bacterium
ATGATCGAAGTCAGCAGCCAGTTTGATTTCGTGTGGTCGTATCTTGAGGCTTCATCGCCGGGCGGACAACGCTGCGCTTTCTGACGCGGCTGTGTCCCGGACGGATCACTTGACAGGACCTGTTTTCAGGCAAGGCACGCCGCCAGGGTCGCCGGACTTTTCTGGCCGGCGGCCTTGCCACTGATGGACTTCATGGCGGCTGGCAGGTCGAACCCGAATTCGTGCTGCCATCCATCAAGCCATTCAAAGGCCGGCGCGGCGAGGCTGGAATTCAAGTCCGCGATGTTGACCATCTCAGACGGCTTTGACGGCAAGTACCCCGTCCGGGATTCACGCAACAGTTCACCGGGGCCATCCGCGACTTTGGCCTCGGCGATCAGGCCCAACTGGATGAGCGCCTCGCACGCGTCCAGGATCCAGTCCTGCGGCAACTTCGACTTCACGACGATTTCATCGAGCGCGACTGGACGCCCGTTCCCCGAGGCGAAATGGCGGTGCACCACGATCAGGACCGCCAGAGGCAGCATTTCCTGGATGCGCAAGTTTCGGATCCGGTCCAGCGGCGTGACGACCTTGTCCACCGTTTCCTCGGCCTCCGACGACGGGAACCCTTGCTGGATGCGCCACGCGATCAGGGCGCCGAACAAGATGATGGCCCAGCAGATGTAAATCCAGAACAAGAACACCGGTACGGCTGCCAGGGCACCGTAGATGTTTTTGTAATTGGTGAAGTTGCTGGCGTAATAGCCGTAAAGCCTGCTGCCCTGATGGATCAATGTTGCCGCGACCACGGCGCCAATCCCGGCCTCACGGCGACCCACCGGACAATTCGGGATCACTTTGTAGGCCAGGAAGAAAAATCCGACCCAAACACCCCACGTGACGACGCTGGAGATCGTCTGGGAAATGAAGCTGCGCTTTCCGACGACGGCCGTGACGTCGATCAATTCCTGGATGCGATAACCCGACACGACACCGATCACGATTGATCCCGCGAACATGCCCAGGGTCAGGAAAGTCCAGAAGTACACGAAACGCGTCACCATGTTGCGGTCCTGGCGGACCAGCCAGATGCGGTTGAGCGCCTGCTCGATCTGCCGGAGCAGCAAGATCAACGTCACGACAATCCCGGCAAAACTCGTCATACCGATTTTTTGCAGGTCCAGTTGCTTGAGGAACTGTTCGAGGTAATCCACGACTTGCGTCCCGCTGCCGGCGGCGAGGTTCTGCAGGATGAACCCGCGCATGGAAGTCATCAAGTGACTGTTGCTGCCAAGAAGAGGCGTAAAGAGAGACAGCAATGTGAAGACGGCGGCCAGGGAAGGCACGAGCGAGAAGAGGGTAATGTATGCCATGGCCGACGCTTGCTTGAGCAAGTCGCACCGTATGACGTCGTCCCAGATGACCGTGGCCGTATGGCGGATCTTCAAACTCACGTCGCGCATGGCACCGACCCCGTTGCCTCAATCCGTTGTTGACTCAGGGGGCCTCAGTGCAGTTGCAGCGAATCGCGCTCCACATCAAGGCGAGCCTGTTCGTAACGCTTCTCGGCCCACTGCCGCATGTCCTTGAGCTGGCCGGCCCATGAGTCGGCCATGCGCTGGCGCATGAATTCGGCGAAAAGCGTGTCCATCAAGGCAAGGAAGGTGGTCATCAGGTCAAGTCGCAGACCGACAGGTTCCGCCAGGGCCGCCGTCTGCAGGGCAACATCCTTGGCATCAGCCTGTTGCGGGAACTGGATTCCACGGGGGCTCAAATCTTTCGACGAAAGGGTGCACGAGAATTCGCCAAGGCCCTCGACGTCGAAGCCAACCCGCATGTCGCGGATGGTCTTGCCGGCCAGGATGCCCGCCGCGGCCTCGGGCGTCTGCGCGGGAGCGCCGCCACGCATCTGATGCACATGAACCCGCCCCGACTGTGCCTCAAGGGTCAGACGGTCATCGACCCAGCAACGGGCGCGGCGCTTCTGACCGTTCGTCGGGCACGCGTACTCCACCGGATCATCCACGGCATCCGTCCGGTGCCACAACCATACGAGAAACTCACCCGCCAAAAAACGCTTGGCCTTGGTCAGTGCGGCCATCTGGTCCAAACGGGCTGCCATTTGTGGATTAATCTGGGTCATTGTGGGGACTCCCCGAAAAGGCCAATGTTTTCGGTAATTTGATAATAGGGTGCCCTGGGGATAAACTGTGAATAGACTGTTGGCAAGGGGTGGAAAACCCGTTTCGCGAACAGTCGCACAGTTCCCGTCGGAGCGAGCGTCAAGTAAGCCTGCGTATTCGTCGCTGGAGCCAAAGACCGATGCCGGTGGGCAAATTCAGTAGGCCGAAACAGGGACAACAAACTGCAAGGCGAATCAAAACTTACTGCACGAAAACTTTAAGCAAACTGATTAACAGACTGACGAGTTTTCATTTTCAACCCCGTCTTGTCAACACACTCTTCATAATTTTTTTTTGAAATATTTTTGATGCTTGCTACACCTTGATACACGGGAATTTGGAGAGTTTTGATGAGCAAGAAACGCCAGGACAAAGGCCACGCGACAACACCGCCTGAACACGGCGTCCGGTTTGATGTTGAAGATGATGCTGAAACATTGTTCAGGCAAGCTGTTGATCAAATTGGAGGCACGCACGGGAAATTTCTGCGCAAAGAAGAGACATCAAACGGACAATCGCGCGCCAGGAC
>CAWUNT010000364.1:0-2686 GCA_963923405.1 uncultured bacterium
GGAGTATCGTCGGCAGCGTCAGATGTGTATAAGAGACAGGGATTGCGGCGAGGAGCGTCAGGATTCCCGTGACCTGGAATGTCTGTTCGAAGACAGCGAGAGCGTTGCTTTTTAGAGCGTTGCTGGAACTGATCTCAAGCGCCGCAGCCACGGCGGGCGCGCGTTGGCCCAGTTCAGAAATGAATTCCCCGGGTGAGCGTCCCCCTGTGTAAATGCGCAGGCTGTGACAACCGTCGAGTCCTGTGGCGGCCTCCCAGAATCTCTTGCCCATGAAGAGCAGGCCAAGTTCGCTGCTGTAATCCCGCACAATCGCGACGACAGTGCCGGAAACCGGCAGCGCTTCCGGGGCTGCGCCCAGAGTGACCCTGATTGTATCGCCGGGAGAAAGATGGAATCGGCGGGCCAGCGCCTCACTCGCCAGGAATTTGTCGTTGGACGCCATGACTGACTTGATCAGGTCACGGTGACTCACGCCAGGTTCCGCAGCGAAAAACCCGGGAAGTATCTCGATCGGATCTTCATGACCATCAGGGAGCGCGTCATCGATAGCGGCGATTTTCACAGGCGCGGCGTTGATCTGGCCATCGTCGAGGAGGACACAGTCCGTCTGGACGGACATGGATGATTTCAATTCTTCGTGCATCGGGCCGGGGAGGCGCGGACGCGATTCCTGTCCAACCGGATGACGTGGAAGGGCAACGGCTTCTGCCGTGAAGGAATGATCAAGCCATCGCGTCAAGCTCGTGCGGAACCCGTCGACCATGATGGTGATTCCCGTGACCAGTGCGAGACCCGTCGCGAGGGTCGCTACGGCGGCTTCCGGTTTGCGCCTGGCGCGAAGGCTCCTTCGTGACGATATCGCCAGCGCGGGAAAAGTTGTCGCCGCGCGACCCCGGGTAAGGGTGCTGATGACGCGGGCCATGGTCCAAGCGATTGCCCGTGATGACGCGAAGGCAAGGACAAAAATGGCGAGGGCCGCGACGTAACCGAAGACAGGAACGAGGCGGCCAG
This sequence comes from uncultured bacterium, assembly GCA_963923405.1. GTDB lineage: Bacteria > Bdellovibrionota_B > Oligoflexia > Oligoflexales > RGVZ01 > RGVZ01. Next base: position 1,012 of record CAWUNT010000364.1, read on the forward strand.
CGGTAGAGGCAAGACCGAGGGCGCGCAAATCAAGTGGCGGGACCCACGGCGCCACGACGAGAACCATTGCGGCCAGCGCGGCGGCGACGAGGCGCGATCCGCGTCTCGATGTTTCGCGAACCTCGAACTCGCGTGATGACAAGTCACGCGGCTGGACGCTCAGGAGATCACGCAGCATCGTGAGGGAAGAAGCGAGATAGATGACGCACCCGGCGGCCGCGGCAGCCACGGCGGGGGCAAGCAGTTCGCGGTGTTGGCCAGGCGTCGTCTGGGTGTAAAGGTTCCGCACCGTCGCCAGGACTTGAGCGCTGACGGTTTCTTCCAGGGCGATGCCTCCCGCGACGCCGGCCACGGCGCCGGCCAGCGCGACCAGGGACTGCTCCAGCAGGACCAACATCAGGATCTGCGAGCGCCTGGCCCCGAGTTGCCGCAAGACAGCGACGGATGGACGGCGCAGAAGCATTTGCAAGGCTGCCGTGTTGCGCAGCAGCAGGCTGGCCACCATGATGGACATGAGCCCGAGGATAGACAGGTTCAGGCGGTAACTCGCGGTCATGTTGCGGCGATTTTCGATTTCCTGGTCCGGCTGGGCCCGGATCATCCGCGCGTCCGCGCCGAAACGTTCCTCAATTGCGTCAAAGATCACGGTCGCGTCCGCGGCGTTCCATCCCGGGGCGCTCGCTTCAATGAAGTCAAAACCTGCGGTGGCAGCCGGCAGGTATTTTGTCGCGTCCGCGTGATCGATCAGGATGAATGGCTCGGGACTTCCGTCGAGGATACTGACTGGCTTGATCTTCAGCGCGCCCGGTTGCGACAGCAAGTCGCGCGTGACGACCGGCGCTGCCAGCGCGGCGTAGCCTCCGGCGACGGCGATGATGCGCACGGGCGCACCGGCTTTCTCCCTTGTTTCATTCCAGACCAGATCGCTCATGAACGTGAGGACGCCGCGGCATTCAATTCCCTGGGAAAGCCAGGCTTCACAGGCATCAAGGCGCGCAGGGTCGATGCGTCCGACCGGACTTCGCCAGGTCCGCGCTGGTGTGCTGGCGTCTCCCGGAGAGATCAGCGAACGCGCGGGAGTTGAGGCGTCTTCGAGGCTGCGGAGCACGCGCAGGTTCGCGGAACTCATCGCGAGGAACATGGCCGTGCCCGCGGCGACGCCGAGGATGCTGGTTCCAGTCAGCAGTGGGGCCCGCAACCACCCCCTCAGGAAAATCCGGGTCAACAGGGGGCCCGTTCGCATGCCGTTCAACATAACGCGCCGTCGAGAAGGGTCAATTTTCCCGGCAGCAGGGCCGTGACCTCGGGGCTGTGGGTGGCGACGATCAGGGTGGCGCCGAGCGTCGTGGCCGTGTCGATGATCAGTTCCATGACGGCTGCGCCAGTGCGGGAATCGAGACTTCCAGTTGGTTCGTCGGCGAGGATGATTTTGGGACTGAGGGCGACTGCCCGGGCCACGGCGACGCGCTGCTGTTCTCCCCCGCTCAGATCGCCAGTGAGATGGTTGAGGCGATGAGCGAGACCCAGTTTTTTCAATAGTTCAGATGCCTTGTCCTCGCCATGGGGTTCTCCCGCGAGCCAGAACGGAACCATGACATTCTCGAATGCCGTCAGGTCACTGACCAGGTCAAAAAATTGGTGGATGAATCCGGTCTGGCGCAGCCGGATCCGGGAC
>CAWUNT010000365.1:0-2685 GCA_963923405.1 uncultured bacterium
CCCATTTTGGCCATGTTGCGCAACTGATTGAGCTGCCCCAAAGCCTTGCCCCCCGGGATTTTCCCAAGAAGTCCCATGCCTTGGCCGAACATCCCCATGACCTGGCGCATCTGCTTGAACCGCTTGATGAGGTCCGAGACCTCCTTCGCCTGCCGCCCCGAACCCCGCGCCACGCGCTTGATCCGGCTGTCATTGAAACACGACGGGTCGACGCGCTCCTGTTCCGTCATCGAGTCGATCATGGCCTTGACCTTGACCAGTTCCCGGTCGTCCAGATTGACGTCCTTGGGGATCATCCCCTGCATCGGCAACTTGGCCACGATGTCCTTCAACGAACCCATCTTCTGGATCGTCGACAATTGCTCGTAGAAATCCCGGAAATTGAACTGCCCCTTGAGCATCTTCATGGCTTCGGCTTCGCGGTCGCCCTCGGCGACCCGGTCGAAGTCTTTCATCAAACCAACGATGTCACCCATGCCAAGGATGCGGCTCGCCAGGCCTTCAGGCCGGAACTCCTCAAGGCGCTCAAGGTCCTCGCCCATCCCCAGGAATTTGATGGGCTTGCCCGTGACTTCCTTGATGCTCAGGGCGGCACCGCCGCGGGCGTCGCCATCCAGTTTCGTGATCACAACGCCATCGATCGCGAGACGACCGTCGAAGGCCTTGGCCGTGGTCACGGCGTCCTGACCCATCATCGCGTCGCAAACAAGAAGGATATTGTCCGGATGGGCGAGACGCTTGATGTTCTCAAGCTCCGCCATCAAGGCCTCGTCGATCGTCAACCGGCCCGCGGTATCGAAAATAACGACGTCCGCGCCATTTGCCGGAGCCGCCTGCAGTGCCTGCCGGCAAATCTCGACAGGATCCGCTCCCGCCAGCGAGAACACTGGAACACCAAGGCGCTGGCCGAGAACCTTCAATTGCTCGATGGCGGCGGGACGGTAGATATCGGCCGCGACCAGCATCGGTTTGCGACCGGCCTTTTGCAGGTATCGCGCGATCTTGCCGGTGGATGTGGTTTTCCCGCTACCTTGCAGGCCGACCATCATCACCGTCGCCGGGCGGTGGGACGGCAACTTGAGGCTGGTGTCCACCGGCCCCATCAAGTTCTCGAGTTCCTGACGGCAAATATCGACAAAATGATCGCCCGGACGGACTTTCATCCGCGCGTCGCCACTGCCAGCGCGGACCTGGACCGAACGTCCCAGGGCCCCGTCCTGGACTTTTTTCAGGAAATTCCTCGCGACGCCGTACTCCACGTCGGCATCGAGCAAACTCTGACGGACCTCGTTGAGGGCGTCCTTGAGATTGTCCTCGGTCAGGGTCGAGACGCCTTTCAGCTTGTCCCGGGCCTGCTTGAAACCATTCGACAGGATATCGAGCATTGTTGTGCAACCCCTTTCAGATAAGGGGTCGTATAGAACAAAATTGGCAATTTGTCGCTGGTTTCAGCCCCTGAATCAGCCGGAAAAGGGCTCTTTGATGACCGCACGGGGCTTCGGGGCCAGCCACTCGATCTTGCCTTCGGCGATGGGGGCCGCCGGCATGGCCGAGTCCTCTATGGCCGATGAGACCTGCTGCAGGACCTGGACCGTATAGGAGTACGTCCCGGCAGGCAGCCTCAGGGTTTTCGTCTCGTTGTTTGTCACGAGGAACTCGGTGTCACTCGTGATGCTCTCGGCAACGTACTGCTGCGGAGTCCAGCGGATGTCATCGGCACCGCCCCCACTCCCCGGCCCTTCACGACCTGCGCACTGTTGTGCTCCCACGGCTCCGCGATTCGGGGGAGTCAGAAGACCCAGTTCCTGGGCGATCAGCAGCCTCTGGTGATTGCCATCAAACAGAGGATGCCAGCAAGCGTACCCGAGAACAGACCCCACATCCTGGGAAACATCAGAGGCGGGCGAGGAGCCATCCGGTCGCGCCATGTCATCCGCCGATGCGCGGCGTCTTGGCTGATTGCGGCCCACGCTCTGTCGCTCTATCAGCATGGCCTGGGTGAACTTGGCAAGCCCGAGAACCACATCTTCCTGAGGTTTGAGCGTCACGAGGAACGAAGTCCCGGATTCGCCCGGAGGCGGCAGACTGACGGTCAGGGAACCACTCTTGCTTGTGTTCTCGAAAATCTCGCGCAGCGCTCCCGCCTCGATCGCGATCTTCGAGGCAACTGTGGCCGCCATGGCACGCGCCGCCTCAGCGGAAGCCGTGTCGCCACAGAACGTGTCGATCACACGAGGATCGCCAAGTACCAGAGGCAACTCGGGATCAAGGGATCGCCGGATGACCGCGCAGGCTTTTTTCAATGCGGGGCGGGGGTCCTGGTCTGCCGGAACTTCCTGGAGCGCAGAGGCGATATTGACTCCGATCGCGATTCGTCGCGCGAGAATATATGGCTGGCGGGTCCAGCCTGAGATCATCGTGTGCCGGGTGTTTTCAAGGTCGACAAGAGTGGCCCAAGGCTCCGGCGCGGACGGCTGACACTTCCACCCGGCGCTGGCGGCAGACGCCGGTTGAACAATGGAATTGCAATCGGGGGCAAAACCGGAAAGCCATCCCGAAATCGCGTCCACGACATCTTTCGACGCAATGACGGGCGTCGCGGGAGATTCGACGATCCGGGCGCAAGCACCGCGCATCCATTCGCTGGACACTGTGGATTGGGCTGTCTCTTATACACATCTGACG
>CAWUNT010000366.1:0-2680 GCA_963923405.1 uncultured bacterium
CGTTGGCGTCGGCGTTGGCGTTGGCGTTGCTGCCGAAGCCACCTCACCCAGATACATCCTGCGCAGGCCGGCGATGTCCCCAGGGGAGAAATCCTTCGCGCTGACGAATCTGACACCGTTCAAATCACCCGGGCTTGTTTTCCGGGTCATTAACACAAAGGCATCGGGCCACTGCCGGAAAGGATCCCGGTCCGCTGTGGACGAGTACATCATCACGGAATCAAAATCGAAGGGCCCACTGTCGGCCTGATTCCCGGGCTCAAAGTTCCATTGGTTCAGCAGGTCGCAATCGTCGTTCGATGCGTTGGGAGTCGCAGAACATCCGTCAAGTCGCCGGATGTTATCTTCTTTAATCACGAGGTTGGTCCGGTTGTCGCTGCGCGCGTGCTCATGAAACAGACCAAATGCGTGTCCGAATTCATGCTTGGTCGCACCGAGATTCGCCATCTGCGGCACGGTCAGAGTTGTGTAGTCAGGGCTCGATTTCAAACCCACGTCGGAGAAATTTTGCCAGAATGACGTGTACATCAGATCGAGACTGCTCTGGGAATCACCCTCGACAGGCCGCACCGTGCCAGTGCAGTTGCTGCCCGTGCACGCTCCCGTAGCAGTGAACGCCATACCCGTCGCGTTCTCCGGCGCGCCGTACCGTGTGAAATCTGTACTGCCAAGGTTCGCGATGAGGTAACCCTTTCCGGCCTGCATGCTCGTTGCCGGTATCGGGGTGATGTAAGACGGGTTCAAGATATTGCGCGGGTAGTAGGTCACCCGGACATATTTGACATCCGAACTGGTCTTCGGGCGGAGGCGGATTGGCATGCCAGCTGTCGAGTTGATCTCGCTGACGGCGTCATTCACACGACGGGAGAATGCGGCGGCGCAGTCTCCGTTGTTGGGTGACGCTTGTATCCTGGCAAAGTTCCGGGGGTCATCGCACCAGCTGGTCAGGCTGAACATGGGGTAAACGGGAGTCCCGACGGGCAGGAGTGTGATCGCCGACTGCGCGGCATCAACTGTTGCCACGGGAGCCTGACGTTTGTAGACACCCTCCGTAAGCAAGGAACTACCAACCGAATTGTATCGGGTCATGACGACAACTCGTTCACCCGTCTTCACACCCAACGTCACAGTCGGGCGACACGTCTGCTGCACGACTTCGCAGCTGATGGTCTGCCCCTCCGGAAGACCCGATGCCGGTACCTGAGGAGGCTGACAAGTGTTGTTGGGTGAAGGCGCACCAGAACATCTGGCAATCAAAGGGTTAACGAGGCGATAATCACGGGATGCCGACGCAGACGGCTGCTCCTGCGGCCCCCAAGTCGTGACATTGAATTTTATGTCGTACTTCGATACGACGTTATCGACAGTACGTTCGACCGTGATCGTTTCCGACCCGGCCGCCGCTCCGGAAAATTGGGCAGGCAAGGATTTGTCCCACAGAGTGTTGGAAAAACTGCCAATGCTGAAGGTTTCGTAGGGTATCTCGACTTTCTCGATTCCGTCAGTACCGCGGACGCATCTGGCGCGCAATGCGGCGGATGCGGCCGGGTCGCACGAACCCCATGTCGCATAGTCATGGCTTCCGGCGGCGATCACAGCCGACTTGGAGGTGGTCCGGTTCCCGGATTCCGTGGACCCTCTCAACTCATTCACGGGTCCCAGCCTCATGTCACCGCCGGAAACGGCGTAACCATCCCGAACCTCGTAACAGACCGGGCGGCCTCCGGCGCCGCGCACGCAATTTTCTGGTAGACGGGCGATGGAATCTTCCTGCTGGACAGCCTGGCCATCAGCGGCGATTTCGCCCTGGGGAGCCGAAACGGTGGAAGTCTGACCACAACTGGCCGCAACCGCGACCATGGCCAGAACAGACAACCTGCCCAAAGCCGTACCGAGACGAACTGACCGTGCCGTGAGACGCATAAGACCTCCCCGCGCAATCCGCGACTGGAAGGGGTTCGGTACGGAGGGGGACCTTCATGATAAAAAAATCATCGATTGGCATAAGTTGCTGTATTTAATGGAATTTAAGTTAATAACGAAAGTTTTTTTGGCCCGACCGGAGTCCCAAAAAACGTATGTGAAAAAAGGAAGATGACGGGAAGAGAGGATCCTTCGCCCTTCGCTCAGGATGACGGGAAGAGAGGATCCTTCGCTCCGCTCAGGATGACGGGGAGTCACGCCCACGGAAGGCCGGTGATGGCGACCACGGCGGGCAGTGGTTTCGCGCCCGGGGTTTTTGCGGGCCAGGTCGACGTGTATGGCTGGCCGTAGACAGTCGCCTCGCCAGGGTGCTGCACCGACAGGAACAACGTGTCCTCGTCCGCGGAGAAACAGGGCCCTGTGAGTTCCGACTCCACCGGACCGCTGGCGAAACGCAGGGCCTTGCCCGCATCGGGACCACTCGACGGCACGACAAACAACGCGTTGTTGCCAATGCCCGCGTACGGGCCCTTGTTGATCTTGTCCTTGCTGACATCCGTCGTGAACCAAAGGTTGCCGCCCGCATCGAAGGCGATGTTGTCGGGGCACGTGAAATCGTTCTCAGGTCCACCGGCGAGGAATGTCCCGGCGTCAAACTCCAGCGCCAGCGGATCGCCACCGGCCTCGCGAATTTTCAGCAAAGATCCGTGATGATTTCCCACGCTGGCATTGTTCGTCAGTGACACGAAAACTTCGC
>CAWUNT010000367.1:0-2653 GCA_963923405.1 uncultured bacterium
ACGCTTGATATCTATCAAGGAAAACGCGTCGGCGAGATCCTCGCCGCCCTCGAGCGCGCCTGGCTCAACGGAACATGGACCACCCGCGCAGAAGGCCTCGCCCTCGCGCGGACCATGCAGACGTAAGTGGCTGCTATCTGCAAACGCGGTAGGTGGTTTCCAGGTCGGCCGGCAACTTGGTGAGCAACGCCTGGGCGTTGAAGGGAAAACCGAGGGATGCCCCGGACCCTTTGCGCCCCCTGAATAACCGCGCGCGCAGATCGGACCACTCGCGTGCCGGCCCGCTGCCCGTCAGGCCTGAGTACGGAATACAGGACGCGATCGTCGGGTCCACGTCCGTCACCGGCACGCGACGCAAAGCCACGCGGTCCGCCACGCTGACCATCGTCACCTCCGGGCTCGCGTCATAAATCGCCAGTCGCCGCGCGACAGACATCGCTCCGATCCCGTCCAGCGCCGAGACGTCGCACCGCCTTGCCCGTGACGCGCCCGACCTGTCGTGCGCCAGCGCGTCCGTCACGACGACGACCACGGAGATCGCCTCGCCCCGCGCACGCGCCGCGCCCTCCAGCATCCGCGCCGCCTCGTCCACCGCGGCGAGTCCGGCCTCGGGCAAATCCGTGTTGGGATCCTCGACCACGCCCAGTCCGGCGATCTGCGCCGCGAACTGGGCTGGCCCCGTCAACTCCACACGTCGCACGAGGTTATCCGTAAACGCGACCATTCCGAGTTCAACGGAGACCTGACCGGGCGCGGCACCCTCAAACCGCAACGTCGAAAGTCGCGAGGCAAACGCCGTGACGTTTCTGTCGACGCCCCGCAAATCCGGAGTCATTGAGGCTGAGACATCCAGTGCGAAAACAACGCGCACAGGAAGGACGTTTGACATGCAGGCGGATTCGCCGACGTCGGGATTCGTGCCGCTCCCTGGCGACGGCGCCAGTGACGACGCGACCGCCGGCTGGGGGCCGCCGACGCCCGACTTGAAATCAACTGGCTTGCACGCGCCGCATAGGAAAACCGCGGCAACAGCCGCGCCCTGGATCACCCGTTTTCCCGTCACGGAAATCAAGCAAGCGCCCGGCGAATGATTTCCAGGTTCTCTCGCAGTGACTCGGCCGTGACCGGACCGAACGAGAACCGGATGAAATTGGCGTGCGGCCCCTTGTCGCCGCGGCGACGCATGTCGCACAGGGGCCCGGGCAGGATCGCCGCCTGGTCGCGGAACAGCCTCTTGTTGAACTCATCGGCCGTCAGTCCGCGTGGCAGGCGCCCCCAGTGGTAAAACCCGCCGTCGCCCGTGCACAACTCGATGCCGCATCGCTCCAGGCCATCGCGGTACGCCGCGCGCTGGCGGTTATAAAAATCAACGACCGCCTTGCGCGCCTGCGTGACACGCGCGGTTTCCAATAGTTTCGTCACGTAAATCTGGGACGGCCGCGCGACGCCACCCATGGCGATCGACGAAAAGTTGCGGAAGATCTCGATATGTTCCCGCGCCGCGACGACCCATCCGGTGCGCATCCCGGGCACTTGCAGGCCCTTGGTCGCCGCGCCGATGACAAAGATATTCGTGTCGTCGATGTTCTTGATGTAACGCATCGCGCTCACTGGACCGGCCTCGTGGAAAAACTCGTAGGCCTCGTCAAAAATCGCGCCGCGATTCGCCGCCGACGCGAACTCCACCATCGCGCGCAAGGCGTCTCCCGTCCACGTCACCCCGGTCGGGTTGCACGGGTTGCTCTTTATCGCGAGGACCGCGTCATCCTGAGGCGTAGGCCCGTCATCCTGAGGCGTAGCCGAAGGATCCTCTCCCCTCGTACGCGCCGCCGCCTCGTAATCGGCGAGGCCCGGACGGAACTGGTTTTCCGGATTGCTCGGGATCAGGCTGTGCGCGCGCCCCAGCAATTTCAGTTTGTCGTAGTACGGCGTGTACTCGGTCTCCTCGATCAGGACGCGCACATCGGGACGCAGGAACATCAGCGTCGCGAAAATGCCCGGCCGCCCGCCCGCGAAGACGGCGACGTTGTCGGCAGTGATCTTCGATCCGTAAAAATGATTGTAGTAGGCCGCGATCGCGGCCCGCAGTGGATCCGTGCCGCTGGCGGCCGGATATTTCAAGTCGGCCGCGTCAAAGTCGATCCTGGAAGGCAACCCGGGACCGCCAGGCAACTGCGTGGTCAGGGGAAAACCTTGTGCCCAAGGCCTCGTCCCCGGATCCCCCATGTATTTCCCCGTCGCGTCCTGGAACTTGAACAGCGTCTCGTAGACTCCCATCGGGGGAAATTTCTGAAGGAACATCGACCCTCCACAAGACTGCCTGGCTGTTATTCACGGGCAAGGGACCAGAAATGGTCCAACGGCGTTATCGCCGTTGGACCATCAAGGAAAACTACTTCACACCGGTCAAGTCCGGCGGTGTCGGCAAATCATTGCTGGATGACGACAACAGTTCAAACCCTGCCGTGCCTTCGTTGGTCATTTGAGCTCCATCGATGGCGTAGACACCGTCTGAACCCTGGGTGAAACACTGGATGGCGACATTGTTCGTGTGCTGGCGGAAAGCCCACTGACGCGCGGTCGTCGCGGCAGATGCATCTACCGTCGGGACGTACATGTTGATGGTCTGGCCGCCGCGACTTGACGCGTAGTA
>CAWUNT010000368.1:0-2652 GCA_963923405.1 uncultured bacterium
TCCCTCGGGAAAAAAGAACATGCTGACGCCACCCCGCAGCCATTCCGCGCTGGCTTGCAGCGCGGTCTCATGACTCGCCTTTTCGCCGCGCTTGACGGGGATGTGTCCGCAAACGCGCATCGCCGGCCCCACCAGCGGGATCTTGAAGACGCTCTCTTTGCTCAACCAGCGGAACTGCGTCCGCAGGAAGTACATGACCAGGATGTCGACCATGCTTTCATGGTTCGCGACCATCACCACAGGATCTCCGTCCGCCGGGATGTTTTCGCGGCCCTCGACTTCCACCTTCCATCCGGGGACCACCGAGAAGATGGATCGTCCCCACATGGCTGACAGGTTGTGTCCGCGGCGGCTTTTGCCGTTTTTGCCCCATGACGGGAACCATCCCGAGATGATGATCGCCGACGCCCAGAAAAACGTCAGGAAGAATATGGCGGGATAAAAGATGATCCCGGCGATGATCCGTTTAAGCATTGCGGGTCAGGCGCTCCCAGACGTGACGCGCGACCGCCTTGGCAACGTCTTCTTTGGACTGGGCCTCATACGGCCGTTCGACCGGATGGCCGGCGGTCTGGGTCTCGAATATCCAGGCCTTGTGCCGATCGGCGCTGACGTCTGACAGGTTGTTCACGACCAGCATCGTGAGCCCGTGTTTCGTTATGTATTCGCGCGCGATTACCGCGGCCTTGTGCTCGTCAATGCCGCTCTCAAGTTTGAACGCGACTTTCGCCGGTCCCCGCGATTTGAGGTCATCAAGGATCTTTGGCGTCGGAATGAGTTCAATGGTTTGTTTGCCGGCGGCAGACGGGGTCTTGCCCGGCAACTTCCTTGACGGGGCGAAATCCAGCACGGCTGCCGCGTGGACCAGAGCGTCCGGTTTCTGTTCGATCAACTTGCGCGCCTCGCGCGCGAGATCCTCGTTGGTTGCGACGCGAGTCAGCGAGTGGTGGCAACGAGGCAGGAACTCCGCGGCTCCCGCCAGGACGTCAACGTCCAGTCCCAGGCGATGCAGCTCTTCTGTGACCAGGGATCCGAGGCGCCCTGTCGAGTAGTTGCCTATGTACCGTACTTCGTCAAACCATGCCCGGGTGCCGCCGAGGGTCAGCATGACCCGGGTGGCCGCGCGCCTCGTTTTGAGGATGGCGTTGTTGTATGCGTGGGCACAATGGTCCGCCAGGACCGCTGGTTCAGGGAACTTGTGTTTGCCTTCCTCGAGGCGTGATCCAAGGATGATGACATTCGGCGCGCCGGCGCGAAGTTTGTCCAGGTTGGCCTGGACTTGTGGCGCGTGCGCGAGGCTGTCGTGCATGCTTGGCAAGATGATGACGGGGCGTTTCCACCCGAGGTAAGAGGTCACGAGAGCCGCAGCTGGCGTGTCCGTGATCCCGTTCGCGATCTTCGCGATGAAACTCGCGGACGCTGGAGCCACGACGCAGGCATGACCTTCGGCCAGATGTGACGCATCGGCCTCGAACCCGGTCCGGCACTCGCGCGCCGCGGCCCACCCAAGGGCCAAAGGCGTGACAAACTGGCAGCCTCCCTGGGTCAACCACGGAGTGACGTCAGCGCCCAGACGGCGCAATGCGCGCACGAAACGGATGGACTCGACAGCGCCGATGGAGCCGCTCACCACAACGTCCAGATGGACGCCGGCGAGGGCTTCGGAAACCAGCTTCACAGCCAGGTCCGAGCCGCTGGATATACCATGGCGGCCCGTCAGGTTGTGGCCGGCAGCAGACCCTTTTGGAGCCTGGGGGTGTTTCATTTACTTGGCGGAGGACTTTTTCTGGGCGCGCTCGTTCGCGTTCGGCTTGTTGAGCGGCAGGTCGGCTGCCGTGGTGCCGTTTTTGCGAAGTGAGTTCTTGCGCTTGAGGCCCGCTTTCGTGACCTTGCGTTCGCGGATCCTGACCAGTTTCGTTGTCTTCGATGTCATGGCTTGCTAAGCTCCAGAAAAATATCACAAATGCCCGAGCTGGCAGGAAATATTAGAAATGCCAAGGCAAGGCAAGCGCAATTAAACGAAGTCGATTTGACAGGGAGTCATGACATGCGTGCTGTTCGCGAATGGTCGGTTTCCACGGGGTTGGCTGGTCTGGGCGCGTTGTTGATTTCCGGCGTTTGCCTCGGGGCGCCTGTGCCGAAGGACCCCGATCTGCAGGAGTACCGCGATTCCGTGTCCTCCAAGTATGACCCGGACGTGGTCAGCCACGAGGGTGATTCGGGGATGACCTTGTCTTTCGGTCTCGGCATGGGTCAGGCGCGTCCTACCCAGTCCGGCAGCACCCCGGGAATCGCGTTCCAGGCCGGAATCGAACCGGGATACAGCAGTCAAGTCGGGCGCTTCACGCGGATGGAGGCATCGGCCGAATTCTTTTTTGGCCGGGCCGGCTACACCCTGGCGCCTGCTGACGGGGACGAGAAGGTTTCCCTGCCGCTCAAGTTTGGCATGTTGGCGAAGTTTGGCCTCGGTTCCGCGGCAGGCGAACGCGCGTACTCCACCTGGCGCTTTGGCATCGGCCCGGTTTTCGCCAGCTACTCAGGTGAACAGAACAACGGCGATACCGTCGAATCCTCGGGAACCCTCGTGGGCCTGGCTGCGATGGTCGGTTACAACTGGACCTGTCTCTTATACACATCTCCGAGCCCACGAGA
>CAWUNT010000369.1:0-2647 GCA_963923405.1 uncultured bacterium
TCAAGTCGGGTATGTTTTTCGCGAAAAGGGTTTTTAATTCATGAGCCAGGACTTCATCGACGAACTCTCGCGCCAGAATGTCTCAGTTTGGGACCGGGCGGCACAGGGCTCCGGGGGTGTCTGGCGTCCCATTCCGGTCGCGATGGAACCGGTAATCGTCGAGAAATCCAGTTGGGACAGACTTGTCGCTGACGCGCGCGTTGTTCTCTCGGCGTTCCCTGTTGTCCTGGCGTGGTTGCAGCGCCCTGAGAACGTGCAACTGTTCCAGCGTCTCTTCGGCCATCTGTCTGGCATCGAGGCCGAGGCTGCCGCCGCGCCGCCGGAGAAAAACTGGGGTCACGCGACCCTGCGGTTTGACCTGTTTTGGCAGGATGACGAACTCAAAATCATCGAGGCCAATTGCACCATCCCTGCCATGCAGGCATACAGTGACATGGTGCGCGACTCATGGCGCGCGGGATCATCGTCCGGCGGCAGCACCGGATCGAATTCAGGTGACCTGCTCGAGAGTCTCCTCGCGCTCTATCAGATCCACGGTGGTACCAAATCCCGTCCCAGGATCGCGATCGTCCACCGCGAGGGTGACTCACAACTCGCAGAGTTGAATCATTTCGAGCAACGCTGGGGCCAGAAGTTCCAGACGGTCCGCGTCACGCCAGAAACCTTCGCCCGTGAACCGGCGGATCTTTATTACCGTCACATTTTCGCGCACAAGGTTGACGCGTATCCTGAAATCGTCACGTCCCTGCGCGACTGGCGCAAGGCGCGTTTTTTCAACCCGGTCAGCGCGCACTACGAAGTGAAGGGCTTTCTCGCCGTGTTGTCCGCGATCGCCGGGGACGACGCCCTTGCCGCCAGCGCCGGCCTGTCCGCGGAGCAGCGGCGCGCCATCAACGACCGTGTGCCTTGGACGCGCCTGTTGCCGTGCGAACGCGACACCGGCGAGATCCTGAGAAACATGGATCAATACGTCTTCAAGAGTTCATCTGGATACGGTGGGCACGCGGTCTTCATCGGCAGTGAATGGGGGAGTGAACGCGGAGATACCTCGACCCAGGCGCGCCTGCGCGCGCTCATGCGTTCCAATGATCCTGTGACGCCAAAAGATTTTCTGGCGTGGATCGCTGCATCTCCGGGAGTATGGGTCATTCAACAGCGCGTCAGCGGGCGCCGCCACAAATCCAAGGTCATCACATCATCGCGCGACGTGATCGAAGTCGACGGCTTCGTGGACGCGTCCGTGTTCCTCAACTCCGGTGCGCCCCCGCTCTGCGGCGGCGGCGTCTCGCGATTCGCTGCCGGCCCTCTCGTCAACATCGGCACTGGCGGCGGCCTCGCGCCGTTTGCGGTTATTTGAACGCTATCACAGCAGGCCGGTGATTTCTTTCTCGAGGGATTCGGGCGTGGCGTTGGATGCGTAACGCTTCACGACCTCGCCCTTCTTGTTGACGAGAAACTTGGTGAAGTTCCATTTGATGGCCTCGGTTCCGAGGAAGCCAGGCTCGGATTTTTTCAAGAACGCATAGAGCGGATGCGTGTTGGATCCGTTGACGTCGACTTTCGAGAACATCGGGAACGTCACGTTGTAGGTCAGCGAGCAAAACTGCTGGATGTCCTTCTCGGTGCCCGGTTCCTGCGATCCAAACTGGTTGCACGGGAAGCCAAGGATGACGAGGCCCTTCTTGGCGTATTTTTCGTAGAGTTCCTCGAGGCCCTTGTACTGCGACGTGAATCCGCACTTGCTGGCGACATTGACGATCAGAAGGACCTTGTCCTTCCACTGGGCGAGGGTCGTGTCCTTGCCGTCGATGGTCTTGACGGGGATGTTGTAGATCGATTCCGACATGGCGAGGCCTCCTGGTGACGTCAACTTGATGACCCGTGTTATTCTTGATGCAGGTGTAATGATTGGCAAGCGGCTTTGGGGCATTGACGTTGCGCACGCTTATCTCTGCCATGTTATTGACCTTCGTGAAGATGCTGGCCCACGCCTTTTACCGTTTCGAGGCCGGTTGGGTTGGCAGGCCGCTGGAGGCGCGCGGATGGCGGGATATCAGGCTGGTGGTGGTCCTCAATCACACCAGCCTGTTCGAGCCGGTCTATGCCGGTGCCCTGCCGTGGCGTTTCGTGTGGGCGCTGGCAAAGGGAGCAACCTTTCCGGCGGCGGACATCACCTTCAACCGGCCCCTGCTCGGCAAGTTTTTTCGTTTCTTGGCGCCCAGCGTCGTCTCCATCACGCGCAACCGTGACAACACTTGGACCGAGTTCCTGAAAACCTGCAGTCCGAAATCGGTCATCATGATCGCCCCCGAGGGGCGTATGAAACGACCCGATGGCCTGGACAAGAATGGCCAGCCGATGACGGTGCGTGGCGGAATCGCGGACATCCTGGCGGGCATGACCTGGGACGGGAAGATCCTGTTCGCGTATAGCGGCGGCCTTCATCACATCCATGCCCCGGGACAGAAATTCCCGCGGCTGTTTCAGACGGCGCGGATCAATTTCGAGGCAGTTGACTTGCAGGAATACCGGAGGCTAATGGGTGTCCCGGCGGACAGTGGCGCCGGCGTTGCCGACGAAGACGTTTACCGTTCTTTCAGGAAACGTGTCATCAGCGACCTCGAACACAGGCGCGACCATAATTGCC
>CAWUNT010000370.1:0-2638 GCA_963923405.1 uncultured bacterium
TTCGTTCCGCGACGGGGACAGCGTCCGGGCCGGACTCGGTTTGACGATGGCGCGTGTCTCCCCGTTCTCTTCCGAAGCCACCGGCGGGATCGACCCGGCATTGATAGACGCGCTGGCCGATTGTGATTGTCCCCAGGAGAAGTTCGCCGGCAAGTATCTTGCGAAACTTGTGACGCGCGGCGGTGTCATGCCGCAACTTTTGATGCCGATCGTGCGCGAGGGAGTCGCGGCGGACCCGCAAGTCCAACGTTTCCTGGCGATGTCGCCGGCGGCACGCGCCGTTTTTGGCGGGATTGTCGCGATCGACAACGTCATCAAGCGTCAGGTGAAGTCAACGATCGCGGGCAAGGTCTCCGCGTCATTGCCTGGTGGATCGACGATCGGCAACCGCTATGACTTCCTTTTTGATGGATTCGCGCAGGCCACGCTCGGGCCTTTGACGGCGCCGCGCACGTTCTCGCTGGGCGACCAGGCGACGCGCTGGAATTACATCCTCGGACTCGGCGCGATGTGGTCTGGAAGCCGCGCGATTGACGGTGTCGATCACGGTTTGCAACTCCTGAACACGGCGTTGCTGTTGTCCGAGTGGAGTTACCTGTTCGGTCTCGACGCATCGTCGTCCGATGGCCACGTTTACGGAGGATTGACGGTCCAGCCGGGCGCCAACAGTCCGGCGAACATGCACGGTCTCGCGATGGCGCCCTTCGATCCTCGAAAGGATACTGCCGGCACGCGTTTTGTCAGTGGTGATTACTCCGTCGATTTTCCCGCAGCCGATTCACTTGAGATGGTGACCGAAGTGCGCGAGTCGTGGCAGCGCGCGGCGGGAGTCGTGACGATTGACGAGCAGGCCCGGATGTGGCGAGCCGCCGCTCGCGCGATGGAGCGCATGCGGCCGTCGGCGCGCTCGCGCACTGGTTCGCTGTACGCCGGGGGTACAGGAATTTTTCCAGCTGACGCGCATACGGCGTCGCTTCTCTTCCTGCCCGGGATGGATTTGCTGCTGGACGGGCCGTTTTTCAGCACGGCGGCACAGTCGGTTCGCGACGAGGCAAATTTCACGCGTCGCGACGACGGGACTTTCGACCCTGCCGGATATCCAGACATCCACGCCCCGGTTTTCGATCAAGTGCGTATTCTCGGATTGGCGCGACTCGCCTCTGCCTTGTCGGCGTGGGTTGGACAGGTGGGGGACATTTCCGACCTCGGTGTTGACGCGACCACGCGTGATCGCCTGGTCGTCGCCCACAGGCGTTTGAAGGATCCCGTCCGGCTGGCACTGGTTGTGTTGATGCGGGAGTTGCCTTCCGACATGGGTGGAATGGGTGAGACGGGTCGTGTGTCTGGCCGCAACTCCATGGCGCCAGGCGCCGCGGCGGAGGTCCTTTTTCACGTCGTCGAGACGTTGCGTTCGGGGCTGCAGAGCGATTTCCTGAAATCGCGCGCTTTCGCGCTGATGGACCGTTTCGCGGGGAACTACCTCCTGCCGATCTGGACCGATGAATCACGTCGTGTCGAGATGTCGGCGGCAGATGTTGTCTGGATCCACAACGCCCTTGCCGCTTTCGAGTCAGTGGAGGGAAGTGCCGCACGGTATCCGTGGCTGGCGCAGGCCCGACAGACATTTGCCAAAGTGATCGAGGACTGGAACAATAGGCTCTGATGAGCCTGTCAAAAGTGATCATTTCGTTTACCGCGATGTTCGTCGTGGCTGGCACTGCCCACGCGCAGATCGGCCTTTTGCCGAAAGGCGTCGGAATCCTGAATTACACGTCCCGTGGCTACTATTCCCAGTCACAACAATACGGCGACGCGATGAACTCGCGGACCGGACTCGGACACCTTTTCGAGACCAGATTCAACGGCCAGAACATGCTGGAAGGCCTCAACGGGCCGGACCTCAAGTTGCTGGCGGAAACCTTGCGCCGGTACGACCAGACCGCGAACGCGGGATCGAACGGCGGGACTCCGCTCGTCGACAAGATCGACCTGGGGACACTTCATGGTGATGTCTCGGCCGATGTGCGCGCCGAGATTTTCACCCTGGCCTATGGTGTGGCTCCTTGGTTGACGACATTTGTCGCCGTCCCGCGCGTAACCATGACAACACGGACAAACTTGCGCTTTGAGCGCGATCCCGCGGGGAGTGCCGACGCCATTCGCGAGGCTCTTGGTGATTTCGCGTATCAGGATTTGCAAGATGGCCTTCAGCGCGCGGCCAACATGGGTGTGGCCGACGTGCAGCAGAACTTCGCCAGCCTGGATTACGCGCCCGTGGACGTCTGGTCCGGCCAGTCGACGGGAGATCTCCGGATCGGCGCCCAGACCGCGTCAGGCGCCCACATGCCAGCGGATACCGGCGCCGCTGGATTCTATCGCGGTATTGTTGTCGTTCCGACCGGGACGGAAGACGACCCCGATGCCATGACGGACATCCCGACCAGCCCTGGTCATTACGGAATCAACTTCAACACCCAGCAGGTTTACAAGTTTCCAGGTGGCGTGTACGCCGGCGGCAGCGTCGAGTACCAGTACAATTTGGACGCGGTTGTCACGCGCCGTGTTCCTGTCGGAAACGAGCGGGCAATCGACCCGGAGCGCACGCGCGAAGTTCGGTTGAATCCCGGAGACGACGTGG